>NZ_JAPVZK010000066.1:0-649 GCF_041432345.1 Streptococcus sp. 27098_8_103 | reverse complement strand
CCCTACGGCTCCGTCTCTTCAACTTAACCTCGCATCATAACGTAACTCGCCGGTTCATTCTACAAAAGGCACGCTCTCACCCATTAACGGGCTCGAACTTGTTGTAGGCACACGGTTTCAGGTTCTATTTCACTCCCCTCCCGGGGTGCTTTTCACCTTTCCCTCACGGTACTGGTTCACTATCGGTCACTAGGGAGTATTTAGGGTTGGGAGATGGTCCTCCCAGATTCCGACGGGATTTCACGTGTCCCGCCGTACTCAGGATACTGCTAGGTACAAAGACTATTTTAAATACGAGGCTATTACTCTCTTTGGCTGATCTTCCCAAATCATTCTTCTATAATCTTTGAGTCCACATTGCAGTCCTACAACCCCGAAGAGTAAACTCTTCGGTTTGCCCTCCTGCCGTTTCGCTCGCCGCTACTAAGGCAATCGCTTTTGCTTTCTCTTCCTGCAGCTACTTAGATGTTTCAGTTCACTGCGTCTTCCTCCTCACATCCTTAACAGATGCGGGTAACAGGTAGTACCTGTTGGGTTCCCCCATTCGGAAATCCCTGGATCATCGCTTACTTACAGCTACCCAAGGCATATCGTCGTTTGTCACGTCCTTCTTCGGCTCCTAGTGCCAAGGCATCCACCGTGCGCCCTT
>NZ_JAPVZK010000065.1:0-735 GCF_041432345.1 Streptococcus sp. 27098_8_103 | reverse complement strand
TTCAACCTGTCTTTCTGTAACTTTATCTTCGCTAGGCTTCTGGATAATAAAACTGCCCTTGAGGTTACCAAACACCTCTATACCATCAAGAACACTCTTCATGAAGCTGATAAAGATTTCTTCCAACTCTTTCCTGTCATTCTTACCGATAATGGTGGAGAGTTTGCCAGGGTTGATGATATCGAAATGGATGTGCGAGGAGAGAGTAAACTCTTCTTTTGTGACCCTAATCGCTCTGACCAGAAAGGGAGAATTGAGAAAAACCACACACTGATTCGAGACATTCTACATAAGGGAACTGCTTTTGACAACTTAACTCAAGAGGACATCAATCTCGTCTGCTCTCATGTCAACAGTGTCAAACGTGCTGCTTTGAATGGAAAGTCAGCCTATGAGCTCTTTGCCTTTACCTATGGAGAAGAGATTCCTAAGCTTCTAGGTATTTCTAAAATACCTGCAGAAGACGTCTGTCAGTCTTCGAAATTACTCCAACATAAGTTCTAAAAACTAACCTTTAACCGCATTCAAACGTCTCACACTAACTTCCACCATAGCGGAACTTAATCTGAAACGCTTTCAGATGAGGGGATTTTGTGCGCTCTTTTTTTCGATTCCTTTTGGTTACAAAAGCGATGAAATCAAGCATTAGTAAAACCAGTGGAACTTACCCTGACACGGATTTCCACTGGTTTTTAGGATTTTTATCAGACTAACTTCCACTTCTACTAGCGGTGG
>NZ_JAPVZK010000064.1:0-786 GCF_041432345.1 Streptococcus sp. 27098_8_103 | reverse complement strand
GACACTTCCAATCGTCTGCTTTAGTTAGCCTACTGCGTCCCTCCATCACTACATACTCTAGTACAGGAATATCAACCTGTTGTCCATCGGATACACCTTTCGGTCTCTCCTTAGGTCCCGACTAACCCAGGGCGGACGAGCCTTCCCCTGGAAACCTTAGTCTTACGGTGGACAGGATTCTCACCTGTCTTTCGCTACTCATACCGGCATTCTCACTTCTATGCGTTCCAGCACTCCTCACGGTACACCTTCTTCACACATAGAACGCTCTCCTACCATACCTATAAAGGTATCCACAGCTTCGGTAAATTGTTTTAGCCCCGGTACATTTTCGGCGCAGGGTCACTCGACTAGTGAGCTATTACGCACTCTTTGAATGAATAGCTGCTTCTAAGCTAACATCCTAGTTGTCTGTGCAACCCCACATCCTTTTCCACTTAACAATTATTTTGGGACCTTAGCTGGTGGTCTGGGCTGTTTCCCTTTCGACTACGGATCTTAGCACTCGCAGTCTGACTGCCGACCATAATTCATTGGCATTCGGAGTTTATCTGAGATTGGTAATCCGGGATGGACCCCTCACCCAAACAGTGCTCTACCTCCAAGAATCTCTAATGTCGACGCTAGCCCTAAAGCTATTTCGGAGAGAACCAGCTATCTCCAAGTTCGTTTGGAATTTCTCCGCTACCCACAAGTCATCCAAGCACTTTTCAACGTGCCCTGGTTCGGTCCTCCAGTGCGTCTTACCGCACCTTCAACCTGCTCATGGGTAGGTCACATGGTTTC
>NZ_JAPVZK010000063.1:0-811 GCF_041432345.1 Streptococcus sp. 27098_8_103 | reverse complement strand
GACGAAAAGGAGCAAGAAGAAAAACGGAAATTGTTCAAGGACTGGTAACAGAGTTTTCTTTAGATATCCTTCTAAAGATTATTAAGCTTGCCCGTTCAACCTATTATTACCACTTAAAACAGCTGCATCAAAGCGATAAAGATTATGATATTAAAGCTGAAATTCAGTCAATTTATACTGAGCATAAAGGAAATTATGGCTATCGTCGCATGACTCTAGAATTACGAAATCGTGGCTTCGTAGTGAACCATAAGAAGGTGCAGCGTCTGATGAAAGTACTTGGTTTAACGGCTCGAATTCGCCGTAAACGGAAGTATTCTTCATACCAAGGAGAGGTTGGCAAGAAAGCAGATAATCTTATTCAACGTCAATTTGAAGCAACCAAACCAATGCAAAAGTGCTACACAGATGTGACAGAATTTGCCATTCCAGCAAGTAGCCAAAAGCTTTATTTATCACCAGTTTTAGATGGCTTTAACAGCGAAATTATCTCCTACAATATTTCTACTTCGCCGAACTTAGTACAAATGAAAGCTATGCTAGAACAAGCCTTTACAGAGAACCATTACGAAAATACAATTCTCCATAGTGACCAAGGATGGCAATACCAACACGATTTCTATCATCATTTTTTAAAGAATAAGGGAATCCAACCATCTATGTCACGTAAGGGAAATAGTCCAGATAACGGTATGATGGAATCTTTCTTTGGCATTCTTAAGTCTGAAATGTTTTATGGTTATGAGAATACGTTTCAGTCACTTGAACACTTGGAACAAGCTATTGTAGACTATATTGATTACTACAACAA
>NZ_JAPVZK010000061.1:0-1202 GCF_041432345.1 Streptococcus sp. 27098_8_103 | reverse complement strand
ACGGTTTTCTTGGTTTGAATAGATATTCAATTTTGAGTAGGTATTACTCAGAGTTAAGTGACGATAGCCTAGGAGATACACCTGTACCCATGCCGAACACAGAAGTTAAGCCCTAGAACGCCGGAAGTAGTTGGGGGTTGCCCCCTGTGAGATATGGAAGTCGCTTAGCTCTAGGGAGTTTAGCTCAGCTGGGAGAGCATCTGCCTTACAAGCAGAGGGTCAGCGGTTCGATCCCGTTAACTCCCATTTAAGCGGGTGTAGTTTAGTGGTAAAACTACAGCCTTCCAAGCTGTTGTCGCGAGTTCGATTCTCGTCACCCGCTTTGAACTTTGTTCAATTACCAAGTTTTTAACTTGGGCGCGTAGCTCAGGTGGTTAGAGCGCACGCCTGATAAGCGTGAGGTCGGTGGTTCGAGTCCACTCGTGCCCATAAAGTTTGGTCCGTTGGTCAAGGGGTTAAGACACCGCCTTTTCACGGCGGTAACACGGGTTCGAATCCCGTACGGACTATTTTGGAGGATTACCCAAGTCCGGCTGAAGGGAACGGTCTTGAAAACCGTCAGGCGTGTAAAAGCGTGCGTGGGTTCGAATCCCACATCCTCCTTTTGTATTAACGCGGGATGGAGCAGCTCGGTAGCTCGTCGGGCTCATAACCCGAAGGTCGTAGGTTCAAATCCTGCTCCCGCAATAAGGCTCGGTAGCTCAGTTGGTAGAGCAATGGATTGAAGCTCCATGTGTCGGCGGTTCGATTCCGTCTCGCGCCATTTATATATTTTGGAAGGGTAGCGAAGAGGCTAAACGCGGCGGACTGTAAATCCGCTCCTTCGGGTTCGGGGGTTCGAATCCCTCCCCTTCCATTTTACGGGCATAGTTTAAAGGTAGAACTAAGGTCTCCAAAACCTTCAGTGTGGGTTCAATTCCTACTGCCCGTGTTAATAGAATTATGGCGGGTGTGGTGAAGTGGTTAACACACCAGATTGTGGCTCTGGCATGCGTGGGTTCGATCCCCATCACTCGCCTATTTTATATTATTGGGGTATAGCCAAGCGGTAAGGCAAGGGACTTTGACTCCCTCATGCGTTGGTTCGAATCCAGCTACCCCAGTTACTATTTGCCGGCGTGGCGGAATTGGCAGACGCGCTGGACTCAAAATCCAGTGTCCGCAAGGACGTGCCGGTTCGACCCCGGCCGCCGGTATAGTAT
>NZ_JAPVZK010000060.1:0-1255 GCF_041432345.1 Streptococcus sp. 27098_8_103 | reverse complement strand
GATAAAAATCCGTTTTTTGAAGTTTTCAAAGTTCCGAAAACCAAAGGCATTTCGCTTGATAAGTTTGATGAGATTATTGGTTGCTTCCAATTTGGCGTTGGAATAGGGTAGTTGAAGGGCGTTGACAATCTTTTCGTTATCCTTGAGGAAGGTTTTAAAGACAGTCTGAAAAAGAGGATGAACCTGCTTTAGATTGTCCTCAATAAGTCCGAAGAATTTGTCAGGTTCCTTGTTCTGAAAGTGAAAAAGCAAGAGTTGATAGAGATTGTAGTGGTGTTTCAACTCTTCTGAATAGCTCAAAAGCTTGTCTAGAATTTCTTTATTTGTTAAGTGCATACGAAAAGTAGGGCGATAAAATCGCTTATCACTGAGTTTACGACTATCTTGTTGAATGAGTTTCCAGTAACGCTTGATAGCCTTGTATTCATGGGATTTTCGCTCAAACTGATTCATAATTTGGACACGCACACGACTCATAGCACGGCTGAGATGTTGGACAATGTGAAAGCGGTCGAGAACGATTTTAGCGTTAGGAAAAAGCTGTTTAGCCAAGTCATAATAAGGACTAAACATATCCATCGTAATGATTTTCACCTGACAACGGACAGCTCTATCGTATCGAAGAAAATGATTTCGGATGATAGCCTGTGTTCTTCCTTCAAGAACGGTGATGATATTGAGATTATCAAAGTCTTGTGCAATGAAACTCATCTTTCCTTTAGTGAAGGCATACTCGTCCCAGGACATAATCTTTGGAAGACGAGAAAAATCATGCTTAAAGTTGAAATCATTGATCTTTCGAATGACAGTTGAAGTTGAAATGGAAAGCTGATGGGCAATATCGGTCATAGAAGTTTTTTCAATCAATTTTTGCGCAATTTTTTGGTTGATAATACGGGGAATTTGATGATTCTTCTTGACGATAGAAGTCTCAGAAACCATCATTTTCGAGCAATGATAGCACTTGAATCGACGCTTTTTAAGGAGGATTCTAGTAGGCATACCAGTTGTTTCAAGGTAAGGAATTTTCGACGGTTTTTGAAAGTCATATTTCTTCATTTGACTTCCGCAATCAGGGCAAGATGGTGCCTCATAATCTAGTTTAGCGATGATTTCTTTGTGAGTATCCCTATTGATGATATCCATAAATTGGATATTAGGGTCTTTGATATCGAGTAGTTTTGTGATAAAATGTAATTGTTCCATATGATTCTTTCTAATGAGTTGTTTCGTCGCTTTTCATTATAGGTCATAT
>NZ_JAPVZK010000059.1:0-1331 GCF_041432345.1 Streptococcus sp. 27098_8_103 | reverse complement strand
ATAAATAAAACAAACAATAAATATTACCTCAATAATAAGGCTGGCAACTGTCTAATATCGCCTAAACAAAATAAAAGCTTGAAATATCGGGGGTTATATGTTAGAATGAACTTACAATGTGAGTAAAGTTACAGCATATGTAACTAAAAAAGCCCCACCGTGCCACCGATGGGGTTTTTTGCTACCCTCTAAAAGGGTTAACCATTACTTCTTACGTTTCTTAATCCATAACTTGAAAAGCTCAGATAACACGTTAATAAGTAACGGAGCTAGAAACACTGTGAGTAAAGTTTCTAACATATGTAACACCTCCCTTCCTTAAAGTGAGGGGGCCAAAATATTATATCATACCAGATTTATATCATCAACATCGTGTCATTCTTTAAATAGATAGACTTAAACACACAAATAACCTTACTAACAAATTTCTAAACAAACCCAGAAATCAACATTTTAAGACAAAGCAAAAAGCCCACTGTTGTAGGCTTTCTGTAAGATATTTCTTAAAATTAAAGCATTTTGTTGTAGAATTCAACCACAAGTGCTTCGTTGATTTCTGGGTTGATTTCGTCGCGTTCTGGCAAGCGAGTCAATGAACCTTCCAATTTTTCAGCGTCGAATGATACGAATGCTGGACGTCCAAGAGTAGCTTCTACTGCTTCAAGGATAGCTGGAACTTTCAATGATTTTTCACGAACTGAGATCACTTGACCTGGAGTTACGCGGTATGATGGGATATCAACGCGTTTTCCGTCAACAAGGATGTGACCGTGGTTTACGAATTGACGAGCTTGACGACGAGTAGTCGCAAGACCAAGACGGTAAACAACGTTATCCAAACGACGTTCCAAAAGAAGCATGAAGTTGAAACCTAGGATTCCGCCTTTGATTTTTGTAGCTTGTACGAACAAGTTACGGAATTGTTTTTCACCTACACCGTAAGTGAAACGAAGTTTTTGTTTTTCAGCCAATTGCAAACCGTATTCTGACAATTTAGAACGGTTGTTTGGTCCGTGTTGTCCTGGTACGTAATTACGACGTGCCAATTCTTTACCTGTACCTGTAAGTGAAAGGCCAAGGCGACGAGCTTGTTTCCAAGATGGTCCTGTATAACGTGACATGTGAATGTCCTCCTGATATAAATAATATTTCGGTGGAAATAGTCACTTAGAAAGCCCTGATTCGTGCAGATGCCCTTCGCCTAAACAGCCAAGGTTACTTATCATAAGACATCTGTTGACGAGCTTCATGCTTTCCTGCTGATATTTCACACAAAATCCATTCTACCATGAATGGCTAGATTTGTAAAGGGGTTTTAAGCTTTATTTTCA
>NZ_JAPVZK010000058.1:0-1346 GCF_041432345.1 Streptococcus sp. 27098_8_103 | reverse complement strand
CATCTCTTGTAACCCAAACAAGCCTTTATCTGCCCAAAGACAGGTTCCACATCAATCTTGCGTTGAGCGAAAATCTGTCTACCTTTGGGAGATAAAAGCGCCTGGCATTCTTTCGTTTTTAAGTGCTGATAGCGTTCATTCATATACAGTCCCTTTTGAGGGGCTGATTCAGGTTCATCAGCGTAGTAAACCTTGATTTCCTGTTGAAAGTCCGTCTGTGTTTTCTGATGTTTGATATGGTGAAAACGATAGCACCAGCCATCAGGATGTGTGTAGCTATCCTCCTTATCATCATAGTGCCAATTCGCTAAGTTTCTAGCTGACTGTTTATAGCCTCTCTTCTGTTCCTTATCAAACATGGCATATTTAATCAGATGGTTTACCTTATTTTCATCTAAACGAAGGAGGTTCTCTTCACTTCCATATCCAGCATCTGCGACAACTGTCTGTACGTCATGTGGATAGGTTTCAAGGAATGGCAGAAGAGTTTTGGTATCTGTCGGATTTGAGAAGATATCATAGTGAAGAACAAATTGATTTTCAGTAGCGATTTGAAGATTATAAGCAGCCTTGAGTTGGCCATTTTTCATATGGTCTTCTTTCATTCTCATAAAAGTGGCATCTGGATCGGTTTTGGAAAAACTGTTACGCCCTTCAAATGTCTCCTGATAGCTCTCATATTTTTCAGTACGTACTGAAAAATCATCCTTGACTTTTCGCAAGACTTTCTTGAGTTTACGACGCTGGGTTTTACGTTCATCCTTTCCTTTAACGGGTGTCTCCTCAATGTCCTGGTTCAGTTTTTCCAATTCTTCTTCAAGGACTTGAGCGAATGCAAGCAACTGCTCTGAGGAGATAGACTCTTGTGTATCCAGTTCGATAGCTTGATGGATAAGAGGAGTGATTTCTTCTTGAAAATAGACTTGTATCTGTTCTTGAAGTTTGGCGGAGAATTTCTCTGTCGCTTTCTTCCACACGAAACTATACTTGTTGGCATTAGCTTCAATCTTAGTCCCGTCAATAAACAGACAATCTAAGGTCACTAACTCTTCCATTTTTAAACGAAGATTGAGGTCGATGAAAAGATTACGAATGAGTTCTTCCATCCCTTCAGCTACACGAAAACGATTGATGGTGCGGTAGCTGACAATCAACTGCCCTGTTAGGTATTGCATAGCGAGATTTTCAATCATCATTTTTTCAATTTTTCGACCAGAGAAAATCCCTTGTGAATAGGCAAATAGAAGAGCAGATACAAGCATTTTAGGGTGATAAGACGGACGACCAAAGGCATGATAGAAGGCATGGAAGTGACTATCTTCCAAGGTATTCACCACTTTTTCAAT
>NZ_JAPVZK010000056.1:0-3037 GCF_041432345.1 Streptococcus sp. 27098_8_103 | reverse complement strand
GTGATAAGCGATTTTATCGCCCTACTTTTCGCATGCACTTAACCAATAAAGAGATTTTAGACAAGCTTTTGAGCTATTCAGAAGACTTGAAACACCACTACAATGTCTATCAGCTCTTACTCTTTCACTTTCAGAACAAGGAGGCAGATAAATTTTTCGGACTCATTGAGGACAATCTTAAGCTGGTTCATCCTCTTTTTCAGACTGTCTTTAAGACCTTTCTAAAGGACAAAGAGAAAATCGTCAACGCTCTTCAACTACCCTATTCCAACGCAAAATTGGAAGCGACGAATAATCTCATCAAACTTATCAAACGCAATGCCTTTGGTTTTCGGAACTTTGAAAACTTCAAAAAACGGATTTTTATCGCTCTGAATATCAAAAAAGAAAGGACGAAATTTGTCCTTTCTCGGTTTTAGCTTTTCTTCAACCCACTACAGTTGACAAAGAGCCAAATATGGACAGTAAAAAAGAAAACTTCAGACCAATCACAAAAGGTGAATATCTGAAGTTTTCTTTTATTTATAAGTTATTACCATAAAGGTTAATAGTAAAACGAATAAAGCCAAATATTCAACATCTTTTTATAGAGGGCTAAGGTAAAACCCTACATACTCTGCAGTATTATTATCCACTACACGAAGTTTTGCAAATCGAGTCTATTTGCAAACGGAGTTAGTAAGGCAGTTACCCTTTTCTATCTACGACGGAAAAGTCCACGAATCGATACCATTCGTGGATTTTTCCTAGTGAAGCGTTTAGGTAAGCCGCCATAGCGGTTACCTATTATTAGATTACGACACTGAGTTTTACAAATCGATTCCATTTGTAAAACTCAGTTAGTGAGGCAGTTAGCTAATTCGCCAAATAGCGACTAGCGTCCAACAATTAGGAACTCTAGTTCCAATTGTTGGTACTGAGTCACATCTTCTCTTCCAACTCTACGTCTGGATACTTATCCGCAAACCAGCGGAGGGCAAAGTCATTTTCAAAGAGGAAGACTGGTTGGTCAAAACGGTCTTTAGCCAAGATATTTCGACTTGATGACATTCGTTCATCCAAGTCCTCAGGCTTGATCCAACGAACGGTCTTTTTACCCATTGGGCTCATGACTACTTCCGCATTGTACTCGCCTTCCATGCGGTGTTTAAAGACTTCAAACTGGAGTTGACCAACAGCTCCCAGCATGTACTCGCCTGTTTGGTAATTCTTATAAAGCTGAATAGCACCTTCTTGCACCAGTTGCTCAATCCCCTTGTGGAAGGATTTCTGCTTCATGACATTCTTAGCAGAAACTTTCATAAAAATTTCAGGAGTGAAGGTTGGCAGTGGTTCAAATTCAAATTTGTTTTTTCCAACTGTCAATGTATCCCCAACCTGATAAGTTCCTGTATCGTAAACCCCGATGATATCTCCTGCCACGGCATTGGTCACATTCTCACGACTTTCAGCCATAAACTGGGTAACATTAGACAGTTTAGCACCCTTACCAGTACGAGGCAAGTTGACACTCATGCCACGTTCAAATTCACCCGATACGATACGTACAAAGGCAATACGGTCACGGTGTCGAGGGTCCATGTTGGCTTGGATTTTAAAGACAAATCCTGAGAAGTCCTTATCGTAAGGATCAACAATTTCTCCGTCTGTTTTCTTATGTCCATGTGGCTCTGGAGCAAACTTGAGAAAAGTTTCAAGGAATGTTTGCACACCAAAGTTTGTCAAAGCTGAACCGAAGAAGACTGGTGTCAATTCTCCAGCCAGAATAGCTTCCTCTGAAAACTCATTCCCAGCTTCATTTAAAAGTTCAATATCATCCTTGACTTGCTCGTAGAAAGGGTTGCTGCCAAAAAGCTTGTCCCCATCTTCTAAACTAGCAAAACGCTCATCCCCTTTATAGAGCTCCAAGCGTTGGTTATAGAGGTCATAGAGCCCCTCGAAGGCTTTCCCCATCCCGATTGGCCAGTTCATCGGGTAACTCGCAATGCCTAGTACTTCTTCTAATTCTTGCAAGAGGTCCAGTGGCTCACGTCCATCACGGTCTAGCTTGTTCATAAAGGTGAAGACCGGAATGCCACGGTGTTTCACAACCTCAAACAATTTCTTAGTCTGAGCCTCGATACCCTTGGCAGAGTCCACGACCATAACAGCAGCATCCACCGCCATCAAGGTACGATAGGTATCTTCTGAAAAGTCCTCGTGCCCTGGGGTGTCTAGGATGTTGACGCGCTTACCATCGTAGTCAAACTGCATAACAGATGAAGTCACCGAAATCCCGCGTTGCTTCTCGATATCCATCCAGTCAGACTTGGCAAAAGTCCCTGTTTTCTTTCCTTTTACGGTACCAGCCTCACGAATCTCGCCCCCAAAGTAGAGCAACTGCTCAGTGATGGTTGTTTTCCCCGCGTCCGGGTGGGAGATGATGGCAAAAGTACGACGTTTCTTAATTTCTTCTTGAATATTCATAAGTTCTCTTTCTTTGATTCTCTATTTTTCTTGTTTCAATAGCTAAGAATGATTTCTACATTGGATTTTACCATTCCTTTCAACACTCCATTATATCGGATTTTGCCATTTTTTTCAATTTCTATTTTATGTCAGACACTGCTAAAGTAGAACAATTCCCCTTGCAATTTTTCAAATAAATGTTACAATAAATATAGAAAAAGGTGTTGCGACAACAACACCCCACAGAGCCGTTTAAGACGGTGGCTGTAATTACATAACTAAAAAATAGCTCGTTAACTCGCCAAAGTTAGGACGGCTATTTTTTTGTCTCTTTTACCAATTCAAGGATGAACTTTAGGAGCGTGATAACAAAGTTACCAGCTACAAACATGAGTGTCAAAGCCTCAAAAGGGGACAAATCTGGTTACTCCTTTCTACTAAGATTTTACAGGATCTGCACATAAGCATCACCATCCTTTCGATTTTGTAACCACCGTCTTCACTTCTCTGTTAAACTATTGTACCATATATTTTCCCCTTTAAAATCCGCTTTTCAAATATATCATCATCAAAATCCGTTCTCCATCCT
>NZ_JAPVZK010000055.1:0-3386 GCF_041432345.1 Streptococcus sp. 27098_8_103 | reverse complement strand
AGGCAAGTGGAAGTTACTTTGAGAAGTTACCCTCCATCCTATACCTGTCTTTTTTCATCTTTCCTTCCCTTATTTATAGGAAAATATGGTAAAATAGAACAGACTAAAAATCATCATTTCACGAAAGGATGCAAGATGAAAATTACGCAAGAAGAGGTAACACACGTTGCCAATCTTTCAAAATTAAGATTCTCTGAAGAAGAAACTGCTGCCTTTGCGACAACCTTATCTAAGATTGTTGACATGGTTGAGTTGCTGGGCGAAGTTGACACAACTGGTGTCGCACCAACTACAACTATGGCTGACCGCAAGACTGTTCTACGCCCTGATGTGGCCGAAGAAGGAACAGACCGTGATCGCTTGTTTAAAAACGTACCTGAAAAAGACAACTACTATATCAAGGTACCAGCTATCCTAGACGATGGAGGAGATGCCTAATGACTTTCAACAATAAAACCATTGAAGACTTGCACAATCTCCTTGTCTCTAAGGAAATTTCAGCAACTGAATTAACACAAGCAACACTTGAAGATATCAAGTCTCGCGAGACCACTATCAACGCTTTTGTTACCATCGCTGAAGAGCAGGCTCTTGCTCAAGCCAAAGCCATTGATGAAGCTGGAATTGATGCTGATAATGTCCTTTCAGGAATTCCACTTGCAGTTAAAGATAATATCTCTACAGATGGTATTCTCACAACTGCTGCCTCAAAAATGCTCTACAACTATGAGCCAATCTTTGATGCGACAGCCGTTGCCAATGCAAAAGCGAAAGGCATGATTGTCGTCGGAAAGACCAACATGGACGAATTTGCCATGGGTGGTTCAGGTGAGACTTCACACTACGGTGCCACTAAAAATGCTTGGGACCACAGCAAGGTCCCTGGTGGATCATCAAGTGGTTCTGCTGCAGCTGTAGCCTCAGGACAAGTCCGCTTGTCACTTGGTTCTGATACTGGTGGCTCTATCCGCCAACCTGCTACCTTCAACGGAATCGTTGGTCTCAAACCAACCTACGGAACAGTTTCTCGTTTCGGTCTCATTGCCTTCGGTAGCTCATTAGATCAAATCGGACCTTTCGCACCAACTGTTAAGGAAAATGCCCTCTTACTCAACGCTATTGCCAGCGAAGATGCCAAAGACTCTACTTCTGCTCCTGTCCGAATTGCCGACTTTACTTCAAAAATCGACCAAGACATCAAGGGTATGAAAATCGCTTTGCCTAAGGAATACCTTGGTGAAGGGATTGACCCAGAGGTTAAGGAAACCATTCTTAATGCTGCTAAGCACTTTGAGAAACTTGGTGCTATCGTTGAAGAAGTCAGCCTTCCTCACTCTAAATACGGTGTTGCCGTTTACTACATCATCGCTTCATCAGAAGCTTCCTCAAACCTGCAACGTTTTGACGGTATCCGTTACGGCTATCGTGCAGAAGATGCAACCAACCTTGATGAAATCTATGTAAACAGCCGTAGCCAAGGTTTTGGTGAAGAGGTTAAACGCCGTATCATGCTCGGTACATTCAGTCTTTCATCAGGTTACTACGATGCTTACTACAAGAAGGCTGGTCAAGTCCGTACTCTCATCATCCAAGATTTCGAAAAAGTCTTCGCGGATTACGACTTGATTTTGGGTCCAACTGCTCCAAGTGTTGCTTATGACTTGGACTCACTCAACCATGACCCAGTTGCCATGTACTTGGCTGACCTCTTGACTATACCTGTAAACTTGGCAGGACTGCCTGGAATTTCGATTCCTGCTGGATTCTCTCAAGGACTACCTGTCGGTCTCCAATTGATTGGTCCTAAGTATTCTGAGGAAACCATTTACCAAGCTGCTGCTGCTTTTGAAGCAACAACAGACTACCACAAACAACAACCCGTGATTTTTGGAGGTGACAACTAATGAACTTTGAAACAGTCATTGGACTTGAAGTCCACGTAGAGCTCAACACCAATTCAAAAATCTTCTCACCTACTTCTGCCCACTTTGGAAATGACCAAAATGCCAACACCAACGTGATTGACTGGTCCTTCCCAGGAGTTCTGCCAGTTCTCAATAAAGGTGTTGTCGATGCCGGTATCAAGGCTGCTCTTGCCCTCAACATGGACATCCACAAAAAGATGCACTTTGACCGCAAAAACTACTTCTACCCTGATAATCCCAAAGCCTACCAAATTTCTCAGTTTGATGAGCCAATCGGTTATAACGGCTGGATTGAAGTCGAGCTAGAAGACAGTACGACCAAGAAAATCGGTATCGAACGCGCTCACTTGGAAGAAGATGCAGGTAAAAATACCCATGGTACAGATGGTTACTCTTATGTTGACCTCAACCGCCAAGGGGTGCCATTGATTGAGATTGTATCTGAAGCTGACATGCGTTCACCAGAAGAAGCCTATGCTTACCTAACAGCTCTCAAGGAAGTTATCCAGTATGCTGGTATTTCTGACGTTAAGATGGAAGAAGGTTCTATGCGTGTGGATGCCAATATCTCTCTTCGCCCTTATGGTCAAGAAAAATTCGGTACCAAAACTGAGTTGAAGAACCTCAACTCCTTCTCAAACGTTCGCAAAGGTCTTGAATATGAAGTTCAACGTCAAGCCGAAATCCTTCGTTCAGGTGGTCAAATCCGTCAAGAAACACGCCGTTACGATGAAGCTAATAAAGCAACCATTCTCATGCGTGTCAAGGAAGGGGCTGCAGACTACCGCTACTTCCCAGAACCAGACCTACCTCTTTTTGAAATCTCAGATGAGTGGATTGAGGAAATGCGTACTGAATTGCCAGAGTTTCCAAAAGAACGCCGTGCGCGTTATGTATCTGACCTTGGCTTGTCAGACTACGATGCTAGCCAGTTGACTGCAAACAAAGTCACTTCTGATTTCTTTGAAAAAGCTGTGGCTCTCGGTGGTGATGCTAAACAAGTTTCTAACTGGCTCCAAGGAGAAGTCGCTCAGTTCTTGAATGCTGAAGGCAAGACACTGAAACAAATCGAATTGACACCAGAAAACTTGGTTGAAATGATTGCCATCATCGAAGACGGTACCATCTCATCTAAGATTGCCAAGAAAGTCTTTGTCCACCTTGCTAAAAATGGCGGTGGCGCGCGTGAATACGTGGAGAAAGCAGGTATGGTTCAAATCTCAGATCCGGATATTTTGATTCCAATCATCCACCAAGTCTTCACCGATAACGAAGCTGCTGTTGCCGACTTCAAGTCAGGCAAACGCAACGCAGACAAGGCCTTCACAGGCTTCCTTATGAAAGCAACCAAAGGCCAAGCCAACCCACAAGTCGCCCTTAAACTCCTTGCCCAAGAATTAGCAAAGTTGAAAGAAGAGTAATATGTAAAAGAAACCAGCCCTGAGGTTGGTTTTTTCTCCC
>NZ_JAPVZK010000054.1:0-3938 GCF_041432345.1 Streptococcus sp. 27098_8_103 | reverse complement strand
TCGCGATTTTTTATAATTTTTCGTTGATGAAGCGGATAAACTGATTCCACCAAACTTTTAAGAAGAAGGCTTTTTCAACTTTCTTTTCTGCTACCATTTCAAAACTAGGACGTTCTGTGGTGATGTAACCTTGACCAATCAAGTCCTTGTCTTCATAAGTCAAATGTCCAACCACAGTTCCGGCTTCAAGTGGTGCTGGTATTGCCTTAGAATCAGGTGTGAATTGAATAGTTTGGGACGATTGTCCCCCAACACGTTCAATAAGAGTGATATCATCTTTGGCAACGGCAGTGACCGCATCTTCTTTTCCATCTTGTACAGGAGCTTTACTATCTTGGTAGGCATCGCCTTTTTGAACGATTTTACGAAGCGTGAATGTAGAAGAGATATAATCCATTAGTGACGATGTAGCTGTGAAGCGAGCGTAAGGATTATTGTCTTGATGGTCTGCGTTCAAAACAACTGTGATAACCCTCATCCCTTTTTCGACTGTAGTACCAACAAAAGACTCTCCAGCCTTATCTGTTGTTCCTGTCTTAAGGCCATCAAAACCACCGCGATAAGCAGGCATACCTTCTAACATGTAGTTGGTAGAAGTGATTGTCATTCCAGCAAAAGTAGAAGAAGGTTTTTTCGTGATTTCCAAGACTTGTGGGTATTTTTTGATGAGATTGCGAGCAACGATAGCGACATCATAAGCACTGAGCTTGTTTTCATCATCTTTTTTAGATCCTGGGTAAATGTTATCCCCTAAAGTCTCATTGTTAAGACCCGTCGTATTGACAACAGTGGCATCCTGAATGCCCCATTCCAAGAGCTTTGCCCTCATCATATCGACGAAATCTTTTTCTGAGCCAGCAATTTTTTCAGCTAACGCAATAGCTGCACTGTTAGCACTGGATACTAGGGTTGCTTCCAGTAGTTGTTCGACGGTATAATTACGAGCCTCCATAGGAACGTTACTCGCTTCAGAATTTGTCGTTAATTTGTATGGATAATCAGAGATATCTACCGGAGTTGATAGTGTAATACTACCGTTTTCCAAGGCTTCATAGACAAGATAAACAGTAATCAATTTTGTGATCGAAGCAATTTCAACTGGCTGGGTTGCATCTTTCTCATAGAGAATTTTACCGGTATTTGCCTCAACAGCAATTGCATGTTTAGCAGCAATATTAAAATCTTGAGCATCAACAGTAGATGCTGCCCCAATAACGGAAAGGCTTAGGAGAGTTAAAATTATTTTTTTCATAGTAAGTTTATTCTATCATAAAGAAAAAAATATTCCCAGTTTCATGATATAAGAAAGAAGCTTTTTTGAAAGTGTGGTAAAATAGATGAATGGAGGTACTTCATGTTTCGTAAGAATAAATTATTTTTTTGGACCAGTGAGATTTTACTATTAACCATCATCTTTTATTTATGGAGACAGATGGGTGGGATTATAACGCCTTTTGTAAGTGTCGCAAACACTATAATGATTCCCTTTCTTTTAGGTGGTTTTTTATATTATTTGACCAATCCTATTGTAAATTTTTTACAAAAGTATTTCAAAATTAACCGTATCATTGGTATTCTACTAACCTTGTGCGCCTTGGTTTGTGGGCTAGTTATTGGGGTCGTCTATCTCTTACCGATTTTGATTAATCAGCTGACAAGTTTGATTGCTACAAGTCAGACAATCTACAGTCGTCTGCAAGATTTGATTATCGATTTATCCACTTATCCAGCCTTTCAAAATTTAGATATTCAAGCGACTATTCAACAGTTAAATCTCTCTTATGTAGATATTCTACAGAATATCCTAAATAGTGTAACGAATAGTGTTGGAAGTGTCTTATCTGCGCTCTTTAGTACTGTTTTGATTATTATCATGACACCTGTATTTTTAATTTATTTTTTGTTAGATGGCCACAAATTCTTGCCGATGCTTGAGCGTACTGTTTTAAAGCGAGATAAGTTGCATATTACAGGTCTTTTAAAAAATTTGAATACTACAATTGCTCGATATATTAGTGGAGTTGCTATTGATGCGATTATTATTGGTTGTTTGGCCTTTATCGGATATAGCGTGATTGGTTTGAAATACGCTTTGGTCTTTGCCATCTTTTCAGGATTGGCCAATCTCATTCCTTATGTTGGACCAAGTATTGGTTTGATTCCGATGATTATCGCCAATGTCTTTACTGATCCTCATAGAATGCTGATTGCAGTTGTTTATATGTTGATTATTCAACAAGTAGATGGGAACATCCTTTACCCTCGAATCGTTGGTGGAGTGATGAAGGTTCATCCAATTACGATTTTAGTATTACTTTTGTTATCAAGTAATATCTATGGTGTCATTGGCATGATTGTCGCAGTACCAACCTATTCTATCTTAAAAGAAATTTCTAAGTTTTTATCACGTTTGTATGAAAATCATAAAATAATGAAAGAACGAGAAAGAGAATTAGCTAAGTAAAAATCAGGAAATTCCTGATTTTTCTTTTTCATTAAAGAAGTGATGGGAGTAGAAATACCGTTTAGATTAGTAGATTAAGAATAATTCACAAAAACTTTGTAAAACACTTGCAATTTAGCTGAAATTTGATAAAATAGTAAGGAAAGTTAGACTGTATTGCCTACTGTCTATCTATAAAATATATTTTATTGGAGGCTTTTACTCAAATGGCAAAAGAAAAATACGATCGTAGTAAACCACACGTTAACATTGGTACTATCGGACACGTTGACCACGGTAAAACTACCCTAACTGCAGCTATCACAACTGTTTTGGCACGTCGCTTGCCTTCATCAGTTAACCAACCTAAAGACTATGCGTCTATCGATGCTGCTCCAGAAGAACGCGAACGCGGTATCACAATCAACACTGCGCACGTTGAGTACGAAACTGAAAAACGTCACTACGCTCACATCGACGCTCCAGGACACGCGGACTACGTTAAAAACATGATCACTGGTGCCGCTCAAATGGACGGAGCTATCCTTGTAGTAGCTTCAACTGACGGACCAATGCCACAAACTCGTGAGCACATCCTTCTTTCACGTCAGGTTGGTGTTAAACACCTTATCGTCTTCATGAACAAAGTTGACTTGGTTGACGACGAAGAATTGCTTGAATTGGTTGAAATGGAAATCCGTGACCTATTGTCAGAATACGACTTCCCAGGTGACGATCTTCCAGTTATCCAAGGTTCAGCTCTTAAAGCCCTTGAAGGTGACACTAAATACGAAGACATCGTTATGGAATTGATGAACACAGTTGATGAGTACATCCCAGAACCAGAACGTGACACTGACAAACCATTGCTTCTTCCAGTCGAAGACGTATTCTCAATCACTGGACGTGGTACAGTTGCTTCAGGACGTATCGACCGTGGTATCGTTAAAGTCAACGACGAAATCGAAATCGTTGGTATCAAAGAAGAAACTCAAAAAGCAGTCGTTACTGGTGTTGAAATGTTCCGTAAACAACTTGATGAAGGTCTTGCCGGAGATAACGTAGGTGTCCTTCTTCGTGGTGTTCAACGTGATGAAATCGAACGTGGACAAGTTATCGCTAAACCAGGTTCAATCAACCCACACACTAAATTCAAAGGTGAAGTCTACATCCTTACTAAAGAAGAAGGTGGACGTCACACTCCATTCTTCAACAACTACCGTCCACAATTCTACTTCCGTACTACTGACGTTACAGGTTCAATCGAACTTCCAGCAGGTACTGAAATGGTAATGCCTGGTGATAACGTGACAATCGACGTTGAGTTGATCCACCCAATCGCCGTAGAACAAGGTACTACATTCTCTATCCGTGAGGGTGGACGTACTGTTGGTTCAGGTATGGTTACAGAAATCGAAGCTTAATTCGATTTAGTTCCCAGAAGAACAATTATTTAAGTCAGACACTAAAAGAATCTTGCTTTGCAAGGTTCTTT
>NZ_JAPVZK010000053.1:0-4229 GCF_041432345.1 Streptococcus sp. 27098_8_103 | reverse complement strand
AATTTCAGTAATTCATTTTGATCGCGTATACTTTTTTGTTTCCTGATTTGTTCAATGAATACTGTAGTTTAGGTACATAAATTAAAATTTAACAGATTGTATAATTCTTACAAACTTTTAAGAAAGTAATCGAAGAGTTTTTTTACTCTGCCTATAATATATGTGTTTTGTACGTTAAAAATTTCCGCTCTTTTGATTTTAAATAAGTATTAGTTTTCAATATAGTGTGAATTGGGTTTGATATTTCTTTTAAGGAAGCTGCCTTAGATTTTTCTACTTTTGTTTTATTGTATAGTGTATCTTGCTTGTTTTGAACAGAATCTTTTATGACATTTGTCATATTTCCTTGTGACAGAAGCATCTAGCTCCGCTAACTTTAAAAGACTATAATTGAAGTATGAAAGGGAGGAAGAAAAAATGAAACATAAAGTAATTTTCGCAATGAGTTTAGTAGCAGCAGGAGTCATGACTTATCTCATGTTTTCAGGATTGGATGAAGGCTTCTATCATTTTCCTTGGGAGTTGTTTGCAGGATTTGGCATGATGTCTTGGCTTATCCGAGAAGGATTGAAATTGGTCTCAGATGTGAAAAAGGAGTTTGAAAAATGAAAAAAGCGATTCTCTATCTTTTTATTGGACTATCACTAGTGGTATGGTTGGTAGAAATGTTTACAGGTTGGTTTGATCAAGCCTTCCTTCACCAATTCATCCGTGGTGCCTGGGGACTAGGATTTATGATTTTTATCGCCTTTCCGATGGGAAAGAAGTGGCTGAAAGGAGAATATCATGAACATAATTAAGGTAGAAAGCTTAAATAAAAATATCAAGGGTAAAGCTATTTTGAAGGATATTTCCTTTGAGGTAGCTGAAGGTGAATGCGTCGCCTTGATTGGACCCAATGGTGCTGGGAAGACCACACTCTTGGACTGTCTGCTTGGAGATAAACTGGTCACAAGCGGTCAAGTATCCATCCAAGGCTTGTCAGTGACGAGTTCTCAGTTAGACTATATTAGAGGTTATCTGCCTCAAGAAAATGTCATCGTTCAGAAATTAAAGGTCAAAGAGTTGATTGCTTTCTTTCAACGTATCTATCCAAATCCCTTGAGCAACCAGGAAATCGATCAACTATTGCAGTTTGACCAGCAACAAAAAGAGCAATTCGCAGAAAAATTGTCAGGTGGACAAAAGCGTCTCTTCTCTTTTGTCTTGACCTTGATTGGGCGACCAAAGCTTGTCTTTTTAGATGAACCAACTGCTGCCATGGATACTTCAACTCGTCAACGCTTTTGGGAAATTGTTCAGGAACTAAAAGCTAAGGGAGTTACCATTCTCTATTCCTCCCATTATATCGAAGAGGTAGAGCATACAGCGGACCGAATCTTGGTCTTGAATAAGGGAGAGTTGATTCGCGATACAACACCTCTAGCCATGCGCAGTGAGGAGATTGAAAAGCACTTTATCCTTCCTCTAGCATACAAGGAAGTCATTGAGCAGTCTAACTTGGTTGAAAACTGGTCACAAAAACAAGATGCTTTGCAAGTAGTTACACGTGAAGCGGATGCTTTTTGGCAACTGTTAGTGCAAGCAGGATGTAGCATACAAGAAATTGAAGTCAATAATCGCAGTTTGCTGGATACAATCTTTGAAGAAACACAAAAGGGAGATGACTAAGATGAAACGATGGATCGCATTAAATAAGATAGAATTCCTATTAACCAAACGGCAACTAGTCTATTATCTCTTATCAGTGGGGATGCCGACAGCCTTCTATTTATTCTTTTCAGGCATGTATCAGGATACACCAGGTGGACCTGCGAATTTTATGCGCGACTACCTCATCTCCATGACGGCCTTTTCCATGATGTCGACCGCTATCTTTTCATTCCCAGCTGTCTTACATACCGACAAGATGAACAACTGGCATAAAACATTGCGCCATAGCCCTGTAAATATGGTAGAATATTATCTATCAAAGATAACAAGTATGATGGTTGATTATTTGGTCTCAATTCTGGTTGTTTTCTCAGTTGGGCATTTTGTAAGAGGTGTAGAGATGCCTCTAGGAAGCTGGATTGGGGCTGCGATTTTGCTTATTTTGGGAAGTATTGCTTTTGTAGCGCTTGGTTTGACCTTAACTCTCTTACCGACTAGTCAGCTGATGTCTGTCGTGGGCAATCTTCTCTATCTAGGCTTGGCTGTTTTAGGCGGACTCTGGATGCCCATCTCTTTATTTCCAGACTGGATGCAAGCAATCGGGAAGCGCCTACCAAGCTATCAGTTGATGGAATTGATCAAGACCTTCTTAAATGAGGGTGGCCTCAATCTATCAGCCACAGTTTATCTACTTGTTTTTTCAGCAGTTTTGTTTGGTTTGACCATTTACCTTCAAGGTCATAAGGAGAATGCTTAATGCTTGAAAGACTGAAAAGCATACATTATATGTTTTGGGCCAGTTTAATTTTTATGATTTTCCCCATCCTACCTGTAGTGACTGGGGAACTAGCTGTCTGGCATTTATTGATTGATATTCTATTTATAGTGGCGTATTTGGGTGTTTTAACAACTAAGATCCTTCGTCTATCCTGGATTTTCTGGGGGATCATGCTGGTCTATGTTGCTGGAAATACCGCCTTTGTTGCTGTGAACTATATCTGGTTCTTCTTTTTCCTTTCCAATCTCTTAATTTATCATTTCGGTGTACGTAGTTTAAAGTCTTTACATGTCTGGACTTTTCTCCTTGCTCAAGTGCTTGTTGTGGGACAACTGTTGATTATTCAGAAAATCGAAGTTGAGTTTCTACTCTATCTACTTGCAATTCTCACTTTTATCGATTTAATGACTTTTGGCTTGGTTCGGATTCGTATTGTGGAGGATTTGAAAGAAGCTCAGGCTAAGCAAAATGCCCAGATAAATCTATTGCTTGCTGAAAATGAACGCAGTCGTATCGGTCAAGATTTGCATGATAGCTTGGGACATACCTTTGCTATGTTGAGTGTCAAGACAGATTTAGCCTTGCAGTTATTTCAGATGGAGGCTTATCTACAGGTGGAAAAGGAATTAAGAGAAATACAGCAAATTAGCAAAGAATCAATGCGTGAAGTGCGAACCATTGTGGAAAATCTTAAGTCTAGAACTTTGACATCCGAACTAGAGACTGTGAAAAAGATGTTAGAAATTGCTGGAATTGAGGTGGAAATAGCTAATCAACTAGATACAGCTAGCTTAACTCGGGAATTGGAGTCAACGGCTTCCATGATTTTGCTTGAGTTAGTGACCAATATCATCAAGCATGCCAAAGCTTCTAAGACCTACTTAAAATTAGAACGGACAGAGAAAGAGCTCATTCTAACAGTGAGAGATGATGGCTGTGGTTTTACTTCTCTAAAGGGAGATGAGCTCCATACAGTTCGAGATCGTGTCCTTCCATTTTCGGGAGAGGTAAAGGTGATTAGTCAGAAACAACCGACAGAAGTTCAAGTTCGACTACCTTATAAGGAGAGAAAGTAGATGAAAGTATTAGTCGCAGAAGATCAAAGTATGTTGCGAGATGCTATGTGTCAATTGCTTGCCTTTCAACCAGATGTGGAGTCTGTCCTTCAAGCCAAGAATGGGCAAGAAGCAATCCAACTCTTAGAAAAAGAGACTGTAGATATCGCTATCCTTGACGTAGAAATGCCTGTTAGGACAGGTCTTGAAGTCTTGGAGTGGATACGAGCAGAAAAGCTTGAAACAAAGGTGGTTGTAGTGACGACATTCAAGCGTCCAGGATATTTTGAGCGTGCAGTCAAGGCTGGAGTGGATGCTTATGTATTAAAGGAACGAAGCATTGCAGACCTCATGCAAACCTTGCACACCGTCCTCGAAGGACGCAAGGAATATTCGCCTGAATTGATGGAAGTGGTGATGACGCATCCCAATCCATTAACAGAGCAAGAAATCGCAGTTTTAAAGGGAATCGCTCAGGGTTTCTCTAATCAAGAAATTGCAGACAAACTTTATCTATCCAACGGAACAGTCCGGAACTATGTCACCAATATTCTTTCGAAACTAGATGCAGGTAATCGAACAGAGGCAGCTAATATCGCGAAAGAATCTGGTTGGTTGTGATGATATAATATTTTTTTGAACATTATTTGTTAAAATTGATGGGATTGAATGGAACAATACTAACTTTAGGAGGGTGGGATTCCTCCTTTTTCTTTTTTGGGGGAGCACTACAAAAGAGCTAA
>NZ_JAPVZK010000052.1:0-4561 GCF_041432345.1 Streptococcus sp. 27098_8_103 | reverse complement strand
TTAATCTCCATGTCATGTTAAAGTTTATTATTTTTACTTTTTCTCACAAATTTTCTTTCTAAAATTTCATCTAAACACTTGTTAGATTTACTTTTATCCTTTAAAATAGAATAGGAGATATTCCGTTATTATTTTTCGGAGGAAAAAGAAATGTCCATTAATTGGCAGGAAATTTTATTTCACTTTTTAGGTGGTCTGGGACTATTCTTATATAGTATCAAGACCATGGGAGACGGTTTGCAACAAGCTGCTGGAGATCGCCTTCGTTTTTACATCGACAAGTACACTAGCAATCCCTTTTTAGGTGTTCTAGTCGGAATTGTCGTGACTGCCCTGATTCAGTCAAGTACAGGGGTTACAGTTATCACGGTTGGACTGGTCAGTGCTAGTCTTCTCACTCTTAGACAGGCTATCGGAATTATCATGGGAGCCAACATCGGAACCACAGTTACTTCCTTTATCATCGGTTTCAAGCTTGGTGAGTATGCCTTACCCCTGATTTTCCTTGGAACCATGTTCCTCTTCTTTACCAAAAATAGAACAGCAAACAATATCGGACGCATCCTGTTTGGTGTAGGGGGAATCTTCTATGCTCTCAACCTCATCAGTGCCGGTATGAGCCCTCTTAAAGATTTACCACAATTCAAGGAATACATGGTAACCTTGGGACAAAATCCTGTATTAGGAGTTTTTGCCGGTGCAGTGATTACCGTTCTCATCCAAGCTTCTTCTGCGACAATCGGGATTTTGCAAGGTCTCTATGCAGGTGGATTCCTTGACCTTAAAGGTTCGCTACCAGTTCTCTTCGGGGATAATATCGGGACAACCCTAACAGTTATCATCGCGGCAGCTGGAGCCAATGTCTCTGCGAAACGCGTTGCTGCAACCCACGTCACCTTTAACGTTTTAGGAACTGTTCTTTGCTTAATCTTATTAGGTCCATTTACGTCTATGATTGAGTACTTCCAGGCACTCCTTCACCTCTCACCTGAGATGACCATCGCCTTCTCTCACGGTGCCTTTAACGTAAGTAACACCATTGTACAATTTCCATTCATCGGAGCCTTGGCCTACTTTGTAACTAAGCTCATCCCTGGTGAAGATGAAGTTGTCAAGTACGAGCCACTTTATCTTGATGAGCATTTGATTAAACAAGCTCCATCAATCGCTCTCGGAAATGCGAAAAAAGAACTCCTTCACTTAGGAAATTATGCTTCTAAAGCCTTTGACCTTTCATACAACTACATCATTGACCTTAATGAAAAGGTTGCTGAAAAAGGCCACAAGACGGAAGAAGCCATCAATACCATTGATGAAAAATTGACTCGTTACCTGATTACTCTTTCAAGTGAAGCCCTTAGCCAGAAAGAAAGTGAAGTACTCACCAACATCCTGGATTCATCCCGCGATTTGGAACGGATTGGGGACCACGCAGAAGCCCTAATCAATCTGACCGACTATCTTCAACGTAAAAATGTTGAGTTCTCTGAAGCTGCTTTGCAGGAATTAGCTGATATCTATCAAAAGACCACTGGCTTTATCAAGGATGCCCTTGACAGCGTGGAAAACAATGATATTGAAAAAGCTCAAAGTCTGATTGAACGCCATAAAGAAATCAACAATATGGAACGTGTTCTCAGAAAGACTCACATCAAACGCCTCAACAAGGGCGAGTGTTCAACACAAGCTGGGGTCAACTTTATCGACATCATTTCCCACTATACTCGTGTATCTGACCACGCTATGAATCTAGCTGAAAAAGTCATCGCTGAACAAATCTAAGAACCAAGAAGCTATCCTAAATAGGATGGCTTTTTTCTTTTCCTAATCTAGAATTGCTTTTCTAATATATAGAAAAATGCTTTGATTCACAATGGAATCAAAGCATTTTAAAGAGCTCCCCGTACATAAGCGCAGAAGCCGCAGTTCCTCTGTACTTGGATTCTTCTCTTTTGATAAAGCGAGCCAAGTTGAGCAACTCAGGTGCCGGATGTTTGGGATTCAAGAGCAATTCACGATTGACCAGGCCTGAGAGACGAACTGCCAGCAATTGCTCATTTGTAGTAGGCAATTTTTTAGCAGTCTCTAGGAGAGCAGCAACTAAATCTTCACTCAAATCATGTCGAGCATGATTGTAAAGATCTTTTACAAGGCTTTCTAGGTTTGGTTCTACCATCCCAACCACCTCCCTTATGGTTTAATAATTTTTAATCAAATCAACCGTTGAACGATCCAATTTCTTCACCAAGGCTTGCAAGAAAGCTTGAGCTTCTAGGAAGTCATCCATTGCATAGAGGGTTTGGTGAGAATGGATATAACGAGCGCAAACACCGATTGTTGTAGATGGGACACCACCATTTTTCAGATGAGCTGCGCCAGCGTCTGTTCCGCCTTTACCACAGTAGTATTGGTACTTGATACCAGCTTCTTCAGCCGTTGTCAAAAGGAAATCCTTCATTCCTGGGAGAAGCAAGTGACCTGGATCATAGAAGCGAATCAAGGTTCCATCCCCAATCTTGCCTTGACCACCGTAGACATCACCAGCAGGTGAGCAGTCAACTGCTAGGAAAACTTCTGGGTCAAATTTAGTTGTGGAAGTATGGGCACCACGAAGACCAACTTCTTCTTGGACGTTAGAACCCAGATAGAGTTCATTGCCAAGTTTTTGACCTGACAGAGCTTCTGCCAACTCGCTAACCATGAGCACACCGTAGCGATTGTCCCAAGCTTTTGAGATGATATTTTTTTCATTGGCTGTTAAGATTGCAGAACTATCTGGTACGATGGTGTCTCCAGGACGGATGCCAAAGCTTTCTGCCTCAGCCTTGTCCGCAAAACCACCATCAAAGACGATATCTGCAATAGCTGGCATAGTTGGTCCACCCTTACCACGAGTCAAATGTGGCGGAACAGAACCTGAAATCACAGGAATTTCACGACCGTCACGAGTAAAGAGTTTGAAACGTTGGCTGCTAACCACCATGGGGTTCCATCCACCGATTTCAACGACACGGAAGGTTCCATCTGGCTTAATCTCGCTGACCATAAAACCAACTTCATCCATGTGAGAAGCGACCAAGACGCGCGGTGCATCTGCAGCTTCTGAATGTTTGATACCAAAGATTCCACCTAAGCCATCTGTCACCACTTCATCTACGTGAGGTGTCAACTTTTCACGAAGATAAGCACGAACAGGTGCTTCATGACCTGAGATCGCAGCAAGTTCTGTTACTTCTTTGATTTTTGAAAATAATGTTGTCATTTCAGTTCCTTCTTTCTTTCATCCATTTTACCACTTTTTATAGGAGAAGGATAGCGGGAAGGTGGATTTCTAAATTAGTATCTTAGTCTTACTGTATCTTAGAAAAAGATTGTATTTTCTTGCATGTGAGGTGAAATCTAAGAACTATTCCAAGACCAACCAAACTATTAATTCCCAAACAAAAAACAATTCAATGCTATATCTGTTCAGTTTTTTCATGAAATTTGCAGAAAATAGTTGACTTTGCTTTCTTATTTCTTTAGAATAGTACAAAACTAGGAAAAGGAAAAAATCATGACCAAAACAATTCTTGTTACAGGTGGAGCTGGCTACATTGGCTCCCATACCGTTAAAGCTCTTTTAAATGCTGGCTATCAGGTACATGTTCTAGATAATCTCTCTACAGGAAATCGAGCGGCTGTGGATAGTCGTGCTAGCTTTAAACAACTGGATGTTTATGATGCTAGCGCCTTAAAGGTTTACTTAGAAGAAAATCAGATTGATGCTGTTCTTCATTGTGCAGGTGAAATTGTTGTGAGCGAAAGTATTGAAAATCCAAGTAAATACTTCACTGCCAATGTTGCTGGTATGAACCAAGTTCTCAAAGTCTTATCTGAAGTTGGCATTCAAAAAATCATGTTCTCTTCGACTGCTTCCCTCTATGGTAATAACTGTATTGACAAGCCAGCAACTGAAGATACCCTGCTCGACCCTGTCAATCCTTATGCAGAGACAAAACTGATGGGTGAACGAATGATTTACTGGATGGCCAATCGCTACGACTGGAAATATGTCATTTTCCGTTACTTTAATGTTGCTGGAGCTGAAATGGATGCTTCAAACGGTCTGCGAGTGAAAAATCCAACTCATATCATTCCCAATATCAACAAGACCGCATTGGGACAAAATGATAGCCTGAAAATATTTGGAGATGACTACGATACACGTGATGGTTCATGTATTCGGGATTACATTCATGTCTTGGACCTTGCACAGGCTCATGTTAAAGGAATGAACTACCTATTTCAAGAAAACAGTTCTTCTCAAATCTTTAACTTAGGAACTGAAAAAGGCTATACCGTCAAAGAAATCTTTAAAACTGCTGAAGAATTACTGAATCAAAAAATACCACACGAAATTGTTGCTCGCCGTGCTGGTGACCCAGCTAGCGTCCTAGCAGACGCATCAAAAGCTAAAAAATATCTTGATTGGAAGGCTAGCTACTCTCTTGAAGATATTATTTTATCAGATTATCGTTGGCGTGTTAAAGAAGGCAAAAACATTTTGGAATAGGATAAC
>NZ_JAPVZK010000051.1:0-4612 GCF_041432345.1 Streptococcus sp. 27098_8_103 | reverse complement strand
GGTACTTTACCCTTACCGTCTTCACCGATTGTAACAGTGATTGGATTTCCATCTTTACCTGGGATTTCTACCTTAGTTCCTGGTGGGTATGTTGAGCCATCTGGTTTCTTCGGTGTTACTGTTACATCACCTGTCTTAGGATCTTGTTCAACTTCTAATGTTGGTGTCTTACGGGCTGGTGTTGTTACATCTACTGGTTTCGATGGATTCTTATTAGGTTCGGTTACTGTTCCTGTACCTGGGACAGCTTTCTTAGGAAGTTTGTCATTTGGTACTTCACCTGAACCATTGTCGCCAATTGTCACTGTAATCGTAATTGGATTTCCATCTTTATCTTCACCTGGGATTTCTACCTTAGTTCCTGGTGGATATGTTGTTCCATCTGGTTTCTTAGGCGTTACAATCGCATTTCCATTTGGTTGTTGAGTAATTTCGATTGTAGGAGTTTGAGTTGTTGGTGTCTTAGGATCTGTTCCATTGTTCTCTTCATCCTTGTCTGGAATTCCATCGTTGTCATCATCTGGATCGGTCACATCTGGAATACCGTCTCCATCTGTATCGCGTTGAATTGTAACTGGTACATTTACAACAACTTCTTCGTTGCCCTTCTTCACTTTAACTGGGATGATGATCTTACGTTCTTCTTCATCTTTACCCCAGTCTGTAACAGTTGGTGTTCCAGTTAAGTTACCATCGCCATCTACTGTTAAACCATTGACTGGTGTTTCTGTAGTGATTGTTGAGCCTGGTTTGTTTGGTGTTACTACTGTTACTGGTGTAATTGGTGCTTTTTCCGTAACTGGTGCTGGTGGTGTAACCTCAGCTGCCAAAGGTCCATTTGCTGTCCCTCTAGCTACAGGACTCTCAAGAGTAAGATTATTATCAATTCTCTTAGAAACTTTTGCAGTTACTTCTGTTTTATCTGCAACTTCAGCATCAGAAATTGTTACAACTCCTGCAGGTGTTACTGATACTTTATCCGTTGTTTTACCATTTACGGTTGCTGTCCAAGTATTTCCTGATTTTGTAACTATTACAGTTTCTGGTGTAGTCTTACCTGTTGGTACATAAGTAAGGGTAATTGTATCAATATCCTGAGGATTAGTACTATTAGGGCGTGTTGGTGGTGTTATTGTTACACTACCATTCTCATTACCTACTATACTAGGTACTGTTGGTGTTACTGCCAACACTACTTGACGCTTGATTTCTGCAGGTGCAAATGTTGTTCTAGTTGTACTATTTACATCCGTAATAGAATTTTTGCTAGTATCTGGGAAT
Organism: Streptococcus sp. 27098_8_103; assembly: GCF_041432345.1. GTDB lineage: Bacteria > Bacillota > Bacilli > Lactobacillales > Streptococcaceae > Streptococcus > Streptococcus mitis_BV. The sequence goes on along the minus strand of NZ_JAPVZK010000051.1, from coordinate 3,331 downwards.
ACTGCTGTTGCGTTTCGAGTATATTTCCCTGAGTTATCTAGTGTTGTTCCTGGATCTAATTTATCACCTTGTTTCCATGTCCAGGTCATACCACTTGGTAAATAATTATTTCCACGATCTGCTTTATCTTCACTATCTACAACTTTAAGATATCTATGAGCATCAATGTTTTTACCACTATTGGCTACATTCAATGTTGAAGCTACTGGTACTTTTGCGATACCGTTTTCTAGATTTCTTGTTTCAATATCCACTACACGATATTTGAATTTCAAATCACGACTATCAGTAGCACTACTTCCTTCAACATGTAGAGTTGCTTCATGTTCTCCTAAAGTTTCAGTATTCAATACAGTACCTGAAGATAAACGCGTTGCATATGGAGTTTTTTCAGTTTTACCTGTTTGTGCTGTAAATGTAGAAGCAGTTACCCCTTTTGGAAGTCCTCCCTTAACTTCTACTTTAGAAATCACACCAGAATTATCCCATACTTTTAGTTCTGGATTAAATGTCGCTCCTCGGTACACAGTAAATATAGGTGTATTGGCATTTTCTGTCAAACGAACACCATTTAACGTTGCTTCTGGTTTTTGAGTGTCACGTGGTGTTACATTGAATGTGAAAGTTACTGGCTTAGCTTTGTTACCGGCATTGTCACTAGCATTAAAAGTAATCGTATTTGTTTTACCAACATCTTCTGCAGTTGTTGTAATAGTAATTGTAGTTACTTTTTCAGAATCAGTAATTTTTACATTAGTATTTGTTGCTTTACCAGACAGAAGTCTATTACCATATTTTGTAGTGAAATCTTTACCATCGATAGTAACAACTTTATTATCTTTTGCTGTTACTGTAAATGTTACTTTTTCACCTTCTACTACTGTTTGGTTAGCTGGTGAAATTGCTAATGTAGGTGGTTGGTTATCTGGTGCTTCTAGTACTGTTACTGGTACATTTACATTTTCAGACGATCCATCTGGGTATGTTACTTTCACTACCGCATTCCCTACGTTTCCTGGCTTAGCTGTTGATGGTTTACTTACAACAGTAAGTGATCCAGGTGCATAGTTCTTCACTTTTGCTTTCACTGCATCATCAGTAATCGTTTGCCCTTGATTAACTGTTAACGTGTCTCCTGTCGGATTGTACTTAGACGCTTGATCTTTTACTGTAATGGTAATTGTTTTTTCAGCTTTGTTTCCATTTTTATCATAGGCTTTAATAGTTACTGTACTACTTCCTACAGGGCCTGTTGGTGTTCCAGTAATTTTACCATTCGTAAATGTTAATCCTTTTGGTAATCCAGTTACTTCAATTGGATTATTTGGACGCATTCCAACTCCGCCTTTATTGTCTTCAGCTGTTACTGGAATATCTACAATTTTTTCATTTTTTGTAACTGTTGCTCCATTTGCAGTAATAGTTGGCGGTGTCGTATCTCTTGGTGCTAAACTTGTTCCTATCGAACCTACAACATATGATCGCTTTCCATTTGGCGCAGCGTTCACAGAGGCTGCATACACATTACCATTAGCAGCTTCTGTTTCTGTCACATTATCTTTCAATTTTACTCTGGCGGTCATATGAATCGCATACGGTGCATCTACCTTACCTACTTCCAGTCCAAGAGTATAACTGACCCCACCAGTATAACTTCCATCTGTTTTTCTTACAACCTTATCTAAAAAAGGATTGAATGCATTATTTTTAAACACTTGCGGTTGTTGATTGGCACGACTTACTCCTGAGTTTGGATCATACAAAGATCTTCTATCACCTGCAAAGATGTGAGGCTTCTGATTCCAAGGGTCTGAAATTGTAACTGTATCTCCAACCTTTTCAAATCCTCTTCCTCCATCAGAAAGCCTTCTTCCACCAACATTACGATAACGAGTAATAGTTAAGTTCTTTACTGTATTAGAACCATCCATAATATTGAACGGAGGTTGGAAATAATAATGCTGACCATAAGCTTGATCTACTATAGATTTTCCATCATTATTGAAGAAAATATCATAGACCATCCATTTACCTGAACTATCTTGTTCATAAGATGATTTAATTACCGTCTTATTTTCTGTAAATTCAGGATCATCATTTCTTGTCTTTTGTCCGTCAACCCTCGGATCCAAAGAAGCAAAATATTTAACGTTCTTCAATGCCCCCGAAGAACTAATTGGTGTATAAGCTCTAAACTGTGTTCCTCGAGGAATACTCTGACCATTACGTAAATCACGAGCACCTGAAGTCAAACGTGTTGTAGCGTTTTTAACAGAGTTAAACATTCTCTTCACACGTTTTGTCATATCTTCAACTTCGTTCAGAGAAACTGTTGTATTTTCAAGAACACCTTGAGCCAAGCCCAATAGTTCATTGGCTTTTTCAAGAACTTCTTTGCTAGTCTCATGCTCAGGCAATTCCAAAACAGCTGCCTGCAATTGATCTGCAGATACTTTCAAAGCATCTTTTTTAGCTGAAACAGTTTGACTCTCTTCGCTTGCACTTACTTCAGAAGAAGGTTGGCTCGCTGGTTTTTCAGCCTGCTTCTCAGTTTTATCTAGTTGAACCTCAGTTGATTCCTTGGCAGCTGATACCACTGTCACATCTTTAGACAAGAGTTCTGCAAGCTCATCAATATCCTTTTGAGCTAGCTCAGAATTTTCTAGGGCTTCTTTCCCTTTTTGAAGTCTGTCTTTAACAGACGATACTACTGACTCGTCAAGGTTTAATTTAGTTGAAAGAAGAGAATTTAATTCTTCAACTACTTTTCTCAACTTAGTTTTATCAACTGTAGGCGCTTGATTTCCCAAAGATTTATTTACTTCATCTACTTTGTTTCCAGTAGGTTCCGCAAGACCTTGAGGCGACTTGGCCTCATCTTTAGGACTTACTACACCCGCAGTAGATTTTGGAGTGTTTTCAACTACACTATCCGCACTAGCAACGCGCGCACCCAAAAACATCAGCGCTGCAACAGCAACTGAAGCGGCACCGAAACTGTATTTACGAATAGAAAAGCGCAAAACTTTTTCACGTTGCTGTCGATTTACTTTATATGAATTCGATTTGTGTTCCATTTGTCCTCCTAAAGGCAACATAATATAGAAAAAGCAACCTTTATAACTTCAACTCCTAAAAAAGAGGTAAGCTATAAAAATTACTATGATGACCGCTATTAGCAAATAACATCACAGCTATCACAGCTATCACAGCTATCACAGCTATCACAGCTATCACAGCTATCACAGCTATCACAGCTATCACAGCTCGATTATACCATTTTTAATATATTTACACAACAAAAAACAGGTTTGTTCTATCAATAAAAGTT
>NZ_JAPVZK010000050.1:0-5769 GCF_041432345.1 Streptococcus sp. 27098_8_103 | reverse complement strand
AAAAAAGAAAAACTATACCTATCAAAAATGATTAGATACAGTTTTTAAAAATATATTCTTACAATCTCTCAAATAGTTCTTGCATTTGTACATCATCTGGAACTAGTTTTAAGTAAGTTTGAGCATTGACTTTGGCTTCCTCAAAGTAGCCCAATTCACGCAAGAGATAGATATAGTGTTCCAGAAACTCTGGATTATCCTTCAAATCTCCTACCAACCCTTGGTAATGCTCGTAGGCAGTATCCAAATCGTCCATCTCTTGATAGGAACGAGCAATCATCCACTTGGTCAAAAGATTTTCTGGCTCATCACTTTGTAAGTCTAGAATGTCCTCATAACGTTCCTGTTCTAGATAAATAGTTGCTAAACGGAGTAAAATTTCTTCTGTATCCTCAGCGTCTGCTTTAGCAGTAAGGAGGTAGTTTTCTGCACCACTAGCATCATGTAATTCATAAGAAAATTGTGAAGCAGCTAGCAAGAGGCGAGTTTCAAAGGGATTTTTCTCTAAGCCTTGCTTAGCGATACGCAGGGCTTCTTGAACCTGATGTTCCTTATGTAAGGCCTGACTGTAACCATATTCATAGCCTTCAAAGTCAGGAGAAATGGTATCAAGCTGCTTAAAATAGAGAACAGCTTTTTGGTATTCTTCTTGATCAAAGTAAAGACTGGCCAACTCAAAAGCTGTTAGGTCATCGTATTCTAACTCCAGGGCTTTTTCTAAAAACTCTGTAGCCGTTTCAAATTTCCCCAACTGTGCATAGGCAAAGCCAATTCGTTGATAGGTAGAAATGCCTGTTTGCTCATAAATAGTACGATTATCTAACTGGGCATAGCCTTGAATAGCTTCTTGGTAATTTTCCAACTCACTATCCAACTCTGCTAATCCCAATATCAAGAGAGGATCCTCTGAGTAAGTCAAGGCCTCCAATAATTTCTCACGCGCCACATCTGTCAAACCTTCCAGCTGGTAGAGGTCTGCTTTAAGAGCCAAAGCCGAAACATACCAGTCACTGTCAGCTTGGATTTCCTCTAGATAGGTAAATGCTTCTTCGATTTGACCATCCTCGCTAGCGATTGCTGCTAGATTAAGATGAACCTCTGGAAAGTCCTCTACGATTTTCAGGTAAATTTCCTTGGCCTGAGGATAAAAACCAATCCCTTCTAGATAGGTGGCTAACTCATACAGAAGGTCACTTGGATCATTTTCTAAAGCTTTGACGAAATAATGTTCTGCCTTAACTAAATCTTGCTCTTCCAAAGCCTGTAGCATCTGTTGACTATTGTTCACTCTTGATTTCCTCTCCCTCTAGTTCATATAGGCCACTGACTACCTTATACCATTCAAAAATGGCTGAAATGACAACTTTAGCAGAAGCATAAACCGGAATACCGAGTAAAACTCCCCAGATACCAAACATGGATCCTGAAGTCAACAAAACAAAGAGAACATTAATGGGATGGATGTTTAATTGACTTCCCAAAATCAATGGAGAGACAAAACGGCCTTCAATAGTTTGTTCTACTATAAAGACAATCACTACTTTTAAAAGCATGACTGGCCCAGCAATCAAGCCCAATACTAGGGCAGGAAGCATGGCTAAGAAGCTACCCAAATAAGGAACCAAATTTAAAATACCAGCAGTAACCCCCAACGTAACTGCATAGCGTAGACCAATAATCTTGAAGAAAATCATAAACATTACCGCTACAATAATCGCCACTGTCACTTGCCCTCGAACATAGTTGGACAACTGTTGATTCACATCTGATAAAACCTGTCCAACAGGTTCTTTCAATTTCGTTGGCATGAATTGGGTCAAATAGTGACGTAGGCCTTTTCCATCACGTAAGAGATAAAAGAGCATGAAAGGAACGATAATCAAGGCAACAATCACTTGAGAAGCACCGCTAATAAAGGCACTTACCCAGTTAACTGCCTGAGAAGAAACTTTACTTGCCCAAACTGTAGCCTGACTTGAAAAGTTTGTCAAAACTTGTTCTAGCTGAGGCCTGAAATCATCTGGTAAACGCTTAGTTACCAAATCATCAATAACTCGATCAGCATCTTCGAGGTAGATTGGTACATTTCTTGCAAATGTTAAAACTTGACGTTGCAGATTTGGAATAGCTACTGCCAAGCCCCAAATGATAAAAAGAGCGATGATGACAAAGACAATAGTGATAGCTATAACACGATTCACCTTATGCTTCTCCATCCAATCAACAATAGGATTTAATAAATAATATAGCAAACCAGATAGAATGACTGGCAACATCACGACCGCCAAAAAGTCTAAAACAGGTGAAAATAGAAAACTAATCTTACTTAAAATAAAAAGATTCAGTCCCAATAATAAGGTCACCAAAAATACCGTAATGGCCTTATTATCCAAAAACCACTTGAAAAACCAAGATAGGCTAAAATGTTTCTCTTTTTGCTCCATAAATACTTCCTTTCTATTGTTCTCTCATTATACCATTTTTAAATCAAAATAACTCTTTTTTAAAGTGCTTACATGGAGACAGCAACATAAAAAATCTCCTCAAAAGAGGAGATTCGATTAGTCTTGAATATGACGGTCTAAGTTCTTCTGATAATCAGCATTGGATTTGGCTTTTTCATCAGCAAATTTCTTGCGGAACTCATCCATTTCTTTAGTAGTGACAATCTTATCTTGGATTTTCAGATACTTGTAGCTATTTTCACTAGTCTTGTCACCTACCCAGCCACCGGCACCACTGCCAGGAACCATTTTCGTCACTAGCATTTGAGCACCATCAGAGTATACTGGAATAACAAGTGCACTATCTGACAACCAAGCTTGAGCCTTAGAATATTTGGAATAACGTTTTTGAAGGTCTGTTTTCTCACTATTTGCATCATCAATCAATTCTTTGTATTTATCCAATCCAACTGTTTTAATAACTGGATTGTCTGTTCCTGGTGCCACACCAAGAGCACTTAGGAGACTTGGACCTGAAGTTGGATCAAATACATCTAGATAAGTCGATGGATCTGCAAAGTCTGGAGTCCAACCACTGACTGCATTAATATCCCAGTCAGTATTTGCATTGGAAGTAGCTAGAGTAGTCATACTTCCCAATTCGTCATCAGAAACTTGTTGAATATCAACAACTACATTGTCAGAGCCTAAGGCTTCCTCAATGGATTGTTTATAAGACTGAACCTGTCGAATAAAATCTGGATTTGATGAAGAAATTGGCAAATCTAAATGAATTGGGAACTGTACTCCATCAGCTTGAAGGGTTTTCTTAGCAGCTTCAAATTTAGCCTTAGCCTTGTCTACATTATGAAGTGAATCTTGGGCATCATCAAGACTGACATCTTTCCAGACATTATCCAATTTATCCAATTCTGTCTTAGTAACTTGACCAAATGTTTGATCTCCTACTTGAACAAATGTTGGAGGAGTGAAACTTGTCCGTAACTTACGAGGTCCTACTTCATCACCAAATACTTGAGAAATCCCTGCTTTACGATCTACCGCAAAAGCCAAGGCTTGACGGAAATCTTTGTTTAACAAGGCTTTCTTAGTAGAAGTTTTTTCTGCATCACTTGTTTTAGCAGTGTGATTGTAATTTACACGGTCGATATTAGTAGACATATAGAATACGCCACCTCTTTGTTGACTGTATACAATATTATCCTTGTACTTTTCTTTTAGACGTTCATAGTTGGCAGAGTTTTTAAAGAGAGGTGCAGCTGGATAGTGTCCCTCATCAAAACCGCGTCCTAGAGAGTCTGCATCTTGACCATCAAAGAAGGATAACTTGATATCATCAATAAAGACATTTTGTTTATCCCAGTAGTTTTGATTTTTGGTCATTTCGATAGAAGACTTAGATGTAAGACCTTTGAGGAGATAAGGCCCATTGTAGAGAATGCTCGTTACATCCGTTGGTTTACCAAAGTCATCTCCTTTAGAAGCTAAAAAGTCTTCATTAACTGGTGCAAGGACTCCCATTGTTGTTTTTGAATTCCAGAAAGATTCTGGATGATTCAAAGTATAGACTACAGTATAATCGTCAGTTGCTTTTACCCCAACACTAGAAAAATCTGTTGTTTTCCCATTTACATAGTCATCCAATCCTTTGATAGAATCCTGTACGAGATAAAGAGCCTGTGATTTCTTATCTGCTGCATGTTTCAGACCAGTTACAAAGTCCTGAGCCTTGACTTCACCATACTCTTCCCCCTCATTGGTATACCATTTGACTCCCTGACGGATTTTATAGGTATAGGTTAAACCATCTTTGGAAACAGTCCAATCTTCTGCAACTGATGGAACCAGATTGCCATATTGGTCATTTTCAAGCAAACCGTCAATAACGTTACCTGTGACCTGTTTAGTGCTGACATTTCCAGAAACTGTATAATCCAGAGTCGAAGGATCTGATGAAAATACATAGGCATAAGTAACTGGTTTATTTGCTTCTTTATTAACATTACCAGATGAACACGCGGCTAGGACAGCTGCCGAGAGTACAGCAACTCCTGCTGCTAAGAAAACATGTTTTTTCATAAACAAACTCCTTTGCAATTTGTATAGGATTATTATAGCACTTTTCAAAAGGAAATCAATACAAAAACAAGTTAAATTTAATATTTTATTATGTTTAATTATGTGTTATAGAATTCCTCCAACTACAATTTTTGTGATATAATAGTCATATCTTTATTATAGAGGTAAAGTTATGAAAGAAACTGTTTATTTTGGAACTTATACACGTCGTACTTCTCAAGGGATTTACAAGGCAGACTTTGATACAGAAACTGGTCAGCTTTCAAATCTAGAACTTTTTGCTACTGAGCCAAGTCCAACCTACCTTGCCTTTGACCAGCATCAACATTTATACACTGTTGGTAGTCAAGACGATAAGGGTGGAATTGCAGCCTATCAAACTAATGGTACCTTATTAAATCACGTCGTTGAAGAGGGAGCCCCCCACTGTTATGTTGCCGTTGATGAAGAGCGTGATTTGGTTTACGCGGCAAACTACCACAAGGGACAGGTCCTTGTTTATAAACGTCAGGAAGATGGTTGTCTTCTACTTAGTGATGTTGATCAACACAGTGGCCAAGGTCCACATGAAAATCAAGCTTCTCCACATGTTCACTATACAGATTTAACACCTGACCACTATCTAGTGACCTGCGACTTGGGTACTGACCAAGTAATTACTTACGATCTTGATTCAGAAGGAAAATTATCTAAGCTCTATACCTATCATAGCCAGCCAGGAGCAGGCTCACGCCATATTATTTTCCATAACCATTATAAAATCGCTTATCTCATTTGTGAACTCAATAGCACTATCGAAGTTCTAATCTACGATGGTGTTGGCGAATTTGAACGCATGCAAGTCATTTCAACTCTACCAGACGGTTATGAAGGCTTTAATGGTACTGCTGCTATTCGTCTCTCTAAAGATGGTAAATACCTCTACGCCTCTAACCGTGGTCATGATTCTATCGCAGTATATACAATTCTTGCGGACGGTAGCTTAGAGTTGTTAGAAATCGTTCCGACACATGGTCAGACTCCACGTGATTTTGATTTGACACCGGATCAAGAATTTGTCATTGCTGTCCATCAGGACTCTGACAATGCAACTGTCTTTAAACGCAATTCTGAAACTGGACGTCTAGCAGAACTTTCTAATGACTTCCATATACCAGAAGCCGTCTGCATCAGATTTGCCCCTTAAGAAAACATAAAAAATGAACTTGGTAACTCAAGTTCATTT
>NZ_JAPVZK010000049.1:0-7152 GCF_041432345.1 Streptococcus sp. 27098_8_103 | reverse complement strand
TAAAGTAACGGTTGAATTACCAAATGGAAAAGTGATAACAGTAGAAGTCCCAGTTAATGTAACACCTGTTAAAGAGATTGAGACACCAGTCACATCTACCCCATTAACGCCAGAGGATTACACTAAAGGCATCAAGATTCCAGAAGGTGGCAAGGTCACAAATGTTGGAAACATTCCAGACTTGACAACACCAGGTAAGAAGGATCCAGTTAAAGTAACGGTTGAATTACCAAATGGAAAAGTGATAACAGTAGAAGTCCCAGTTAATGTAACACCTATTGAGGATATTGTTAAAAAACAAGGGGATCCAATTACTGCTGAGGATGTTGAAAATCACATTCCAAAAGGAGCAAAAGTTATCTCAATTGGTGACAAACCTTCAACAGATATTTCAGGTGAAAGACCAAGTATTCCAGTTGTTATCGAGTTACCAAATGGAATTAGAGTAACGATGAATATTCCAGTCATCGTAACACCAAAAGTAACACCTGTAGTAGTTTCAGTAGGAACACCTGTTACTCCAGAAGATATTCAGAAACATATTGAATTGCCAAAAGGATGGAAGGTAACAAAAGTAGGAGAAATTCCAACAACAGAAACACCAGGAACAAAACCTGTCGTTCCAGTAGAGATTGAATTACCAGATGGTCGTAAGATTACTGTCGATGTACCAGTCATCGTTACGCCAACCGTAAGACAAATTGTTGTACCACAAGGAACACCAATCACACCAGACGATGTGAAAGGACATATTGATCTTCCCAAAGAACCAGGATGGGAAATTGTAGAAGTAGGAGAAATTCCAACAACAATTCCAACAACAATTCCAGCTGGAGTAAAACCAAGCGTTAAAGTGAAAATCAAAGTTCCAACTGGTGAGATTATTGAAGTAGATGTGCCTGTAATCGTAACACCGAAAGTAACACCTATTGTAGTGGAAGTTGGAACTCCTATTACAGAAGATGATGTTAAGAAGAAAGTCGATTTACCAGAAGGATGGGAAATTGTTGAAGTAGGAAAAATCCCAACAACTGAAACACCTGGAGCAAAACCAGTGGTTAAAGTGAAAGTAAAATTACCGGATGGTCGTATTATTACAGTAGAAGTACCAGTAACGGTAACACCTAAATCACAAAATGGTGGAGGAGCAATTGCTCAAAATGGAGATTCAACACAAGTGATTGTAACGGAATACCTAGATGAAAATGGAAACCGTATTACTTCAGATAAAGAAGGAAAACACAATCCAATAGAGTTGGAAGGATATGAATTTAGTCATTCAACAACGGATGCTAAAGGAAATACCTTACATCACTATAAGAAAGTGACAAATCCAATCGATCAAGAACAACCAGTAGCTCCAGTGCAACCGGAACAACCAACAACTCCAAGCCAACCTGCTGTTCCAACACCAGCTGAACCATCAGTAGCAACTGATTCAGCTACCCAACCAGCAACACCTAAATACGTTGATGGTCAAAAAGAATTGCCTAACACAGGTACAGAAGCTAACGCTAGCCTCGCAGCGCTTGGACTTCTTGGAGTCCTAGGTGGATTTGGACTTCTTGCTCGCAAGAAAAAAGAAGACTAAAGATTTGTCGATTATTTATCTTGTGTAATATTAAATCCAGACCTATATAAAAACTTTACGAAATATTATTTGGATAATAATATAAAGATTGTTGATGCTGAAAAAATATCAGGATCACAGGAACGTATAGTATCAGTAACTTAAAAAAGTCTGATACTATGCGTTTTTTTATGGGAAGATTTATTAGTACTTACTTTTTATAAAGTTTTTAACTAATATAAATGTTTTACTTATTTATTGTAGATATGTTTTGTAATGATTGTGATACTTCTTTCAAGGAATATTTGGTAGGATTGAAGTGTAAATAGATTAACTAGGAAAGAAGGAAGTAAATGGAAGCCATTTATCAACCTGATTCGAAACTGGTTGTACTACTTGATGATAAATAATTAGCGCTAGAAACTAGTAGTTGATTGGAAAATAAATAGGCTAAATATTTATGTAATTTAAAATGTTATAAAAACGTAATTTTTCAGACAATAAACATCACGTTCCGTAGAATGTAATATTTATAAAGAATAACGAGCAATATCCGTATATATATATATATATACGGATATTGCTCGTTTTGTGATATAAAACTTTGAGAAAAACTCTATTGATTTATTAGATAAAAAGAGTATCATAGAATATAATAAGATATTTATAACGGAGGGAATCAGATGTTTTATAAAGGTAAACATGATCGTGAAAAACAATTACGTTTTTCTATTCGCAAAGTAAGTTTTGGAGCAGCTTCAGTCGTGATTGCTGCTTTTATGATGTTTATTGGTGGAGGTACTGTTCAGGCAGATGCTATTCAAAGTAATGATAGTAGTGCTGCCTCAGTATCTTCAAATCATCAACCAAAGGAATATGATAAGAAAACAGATAATGAGGATAGAGTTAATACTTCTAATCTTAAGGTATCAGAAGCAACTTCTGAAAATACAGGATCTAAAGATGTTATTTCTTCAACTGAATATTTTAATAATGAGAGTAGACAAGAGGAAAAACAGTTTATTAAAGCTGATACAAGTAAATTAGAATTAGCTGTTGCTCGTGTTCAAGCATTACTTGAAAAAACTGAAGTGAATGAAAAAACAGAAGAAGTAATCAAAAGTGCGAATGAAGAATTAGCTAAAGCGAAAGACTTATTATCTAATGATAAAGTAATACAGGGAGATATCGACAAAGAATTAAGTTCTCTTAATAATATAGATTTTATTCTTAAAAGTATACCAAAAGCATCCATTGAAAAGAAATTAGAAAAAGAAAACAAAAATCAAGATCCACGAAATGGAAAAGCCATTCCAGGAAAAGGAGAGAGTGGATTTAGAGAAGCTGTATTAAATTCTGCAAATACAATTAGTAAAGCGATAGAAGGACCAACAAATAATAATAAACTGGGTTATGGAAATAATCCCCAAAATGGAGTTTTTGAGAGTGCAAAAGAGCAATTTGGTGATATCAATTTTGATGATGCTGTAGTTAGTGAGAAAGAGGTTGAAAAACAATGGTCAAGAAGTACAGCATCAACTGGTGGTGAAACTAAAATTTTAGGTAGAATAACCTATAAATGGAAGGAAAAAGAAATCACAAAAGCTGATGCTGATACTAAAAATGCATTAAATGGATGGAAAATAGAAAGTGGAGAAAAGGTTACTGCAATTAAGCCAGTAGATCCTACAAATTTTGATACAAATAGACCTTCAGAATTTCCTCCCAAACCTTCGAAGATTTATGATTTAAATGGAAAAATTCCCAGGGATAATAATGAACAACCAAGTGAGGGGCATCCATTAGGTGTAAATGCTGCCAATCAAAATTATGCGAATGGTGTTAATTATTCTGGAGTTGTTGGAACTCATAATTTACCTAAAGGATACTATTTAGAACTTGGGAAAAAGGGTACAAAAATTGCAAAAGAGTTTAATGTAAATGGAAATTCTCGGCTATTATTAAGCGCTATTACTGGTGGTGCTTACGGAGTAATGGGGACTGCCGGAACAGGTGAAAAAATAAGAATAACCGTCTATGATGCTGATACTAATAAAAAAATTTCAACAATAGAAGATGATAATCATGCTGGAATGGAAGAATCACATATATCTGTACCTACTGGAAATGGAGGTAATGGAGATGGTTGGACCGAATATAGAGCAATTTATGAAACTCCAAAAGAAACAAAACGAATTAAAGTTGAAATCGAAGCTTTGGATGATGGAACTGCTATCCATAATTCTTTTTTGAAAGGTGATAGTAACAGAAATATCTCTGTAACAGATGGATATTTTGTTGGAGCTGTAAATTTAACTGTTGGTACAGGTACCGAAATGACTACTAATGTTAAAACTAATAATAAAGAGGGGGGGTATGGAGATAAGAAACTATATAAATCTGATCAAAAAGGTGAATTAGAGTTTACAGTGAATAGTGTCGGTGGTATAAGACTTTATGGTCATGCAGAAACAGAAATTGAAGTTCCCAAAGGAGTAGAACTAGACACGGAAATTACTGCACCAAAATCAGATTGGATATGGTTTGGGAATGTACCAATTCATAAAAATAATATTTCGTATGATCCTGTAGGAAGAAAATTGCGAATAAAGTATCAAACTTCTCAAAAAAATAATGGTATAGGGCCGTACATAGGAATTGGATCGAATAGTAATAAAAATGATGGAGTTCGTTCTTTCCGAGTAAAATTTACAACATCTCCGGATTATAAAGGGACTGCGACTTTTAAAGTACGAACATTTTTACCTAACGGTTTACAAGATGCTGAGGAGAATAAAGTACTAAATACAGCAGATGTTACAAATGAAAATGGTAAGTATAGAAATACAGTATCTGGTGTAAGAAATTCTGAAAATCCAAACTACTATTATAATAAGACGATTTATATAGATTCAACAAAACCTAAAGCACCAACAGTCGAAACAATACATATCGATGGAGTGCAGGGAAATAGTACGAATAAAAATCAGGAAAGAAACCTCTTGATTTCTATTCCAGAGGAAGAGACAGGCTTAACTGACCCTGAAAGAGAGAAAAAGGATGTTATTGAAAACGATAAGAACAATAATAACAAGGATAATCAGCATAAGTTAGCAGAGGCTGAAGCTACAACAGAAGTTGAAAAAATTAATCATGCGATTGGTGGTGTAACTAGTATAACAGTAACATTACCAAACGGTGCGAAAACAATTAAATTAACTAAAAAAGGTGATGAATGGTACAAAGATTCTGAAAAATTAAAAAAAGTTGATGGAAAATTAGTATTACCTTTACCAGAAGATATTAATTTAGATGAAGCAAATAATGCTTTATCTCCTGACAAACGTATCAAAGTAACTGTTCAAGATAAAGCAGGAAATGATTCAGATGTTGCTTATGCGAATGTTTTAAATGAAGCTCCAACTTTAAATGTCAATAAAGATGTTATATATGTTCCTAAAACGGATGTGTCTAATAAAGTTAATACTGAAAAACTTTTGAAACAAGTATCAGATACTATTGTTGATGGTAAACCAGGTATTGAAGTAGCTGATTTAGAAGATGATAGGGATAATAAGGAAACAACAAAACCAAATGTTTCAGTTATTGATGATCAGGGATTAGATACTTCTAAACCAGGTGTCTATACAGTAACTTTAAAGGCTACAGATAGTGAGGGAAAAGACTCAGTTGAAAAAAATGACGATACTGATAAATTTGATGTTGTAGTAGTTGAAGGAATTCCTCAAATTGTATCAGTTAGTGACAACAATATCCAACCAGATGTTCTGAAAAATATAGATAAAAGTCAATTTCCTGATGATGCTACATTTGAATATAAAGAAGAAGTCAATACTTCAGAGGCAGGGGACAAGAATGTTACAGTAGTTGTTAAAGACAAAGCAGGTAATAAACTTGTCGAAGTTCCAGCAACGGTACGGGTGGTAGAAAGTTATCCTCAGTATGTTCCAGTAAACAAAGAAGGTATCTCACCGAAAGATAGTATTGATCCAAGTAAATTCCCAGAAGGAACCACGTTTGAGTATAAAGAAAAACCGAATACTGGTTCCACAGGAGACAAAGATGTAACAGTTGTAGCTAAGCTAGGTACAGAAATAGTTGCAGAGATTCCTGCTAAAATTGTAGTAGTCGATAGTAAGACACAATATGTGGCAGAAAATAAAGAGAATACACAACCAGACGCTTCTAAGAGTGTTGATGAAGAAAATTATCCTGAAGGTTCTAAGTTTAAATTTAAAGAACCAGTTGAAACAAGTAAGGCAGGAGACAAGGAAACAACGGTTGTAGTAACGGATAAAGATGGAAATCCATTAGTTGAAGTTCCAGCAACTGTAGTAGTCGCAAAAGGTTATCCTCAAATTGTTCCAGTTAGTGAAGGGAATGAACAACCTAGTGTCAAAGATAGTATTGATCCAGATCAATATCCAGAAGGTTCAACATTTGAATATAAAGAAGAAGTCAATACTTCAGAGGCAGGGGACAAGAATGTTACAGTAGTTGTTAAAGACAAAGCAGGTAATAAACTTGTCGAAGTTCCAGCAACGGTACGTGTGGTAGAAAGCTATCCTCAGTATGTTCCAGTAAACAAAGAAGGTATCTCACCGAAAGATAGTATTGATCCAAGTAAATTCCCAGAAGGAACCACGTTTGAGTATAAAGAAAAACCAAATACTGGTTCCACAGGAGACAAAGATGTAACAGTTGTAGCTAAGCTAGGTACAGAAATAGTTGCAGAGATTCCTGCTAAAATTGTAGTAGTCGATAGTAAGACACAATATGTGCCGGTTGATAAATCTAATAAACAACCAGATGCTTCTAAGAATATTGATCCTGAGCAATATCCAGATGGGGTAACATTCAAATATAAAACTCCAGTAGATACAACAACACCAGGCGAAAAAGATGTTATTGTAGAAGCAAAAGATGGGGAAGATAAACTGGTAGAAGTTCCTGCTAAGGTTAAGGTAGTGGAAGGCAAGGAACAATTAATTCCTGTAAATCCAACTGAAAAACCACAAGCAAGAGATAGTATTACTCCAAGTGATTACCCAGAAGGTTCAACATTTGAGTACAAAGTTCCAGATGGACAGACTGAACCGTTCGATGCAACAACTGTTGGTGATAAACCAGTAACAGTAGTTGTGAAAGATAGAAATGGAAATGTATTGGTTGAAGTTCCCGCTACGATTAAAGTGGTAGAAGCTAAACCAAGACCAATTGAAACACCCGTAACAAATACACCTTTAACAAAGGATGATATTGCGAAATATGTTAAAGTCCCAGAAGGTGGAAAAGTAACGAATGTTGAAAACATTCCAGACTTGACAACACCAGGTAAGAAAGATCCAGTTAAGGTAACGATTGAATTACCAAATGGTAAAGTTATCACAGTGGACGTTCCGGTGAATGTAACGCCAGTTAAGGAAATCGAAACCCCAGTAACAACCACACCATTAACACCGGACGATTACACTAAAGGAATTACAATTCCAGAAGGTGGTAAGGTTACTAAGGTTGAAAATATTCCAGACTTGACAACACAAGGTAAGAAAGATCCAGTT
>NZ_JAPVZK010000048.1:0-7380 GCF_041432345.1 Streptococcus sp. 27098_8_103 | reverse complement strand
CTCTTATCCTATGCGGAGAGAGGGACTTGAACCCTCACGACCTAAAGCGGTCACAGGATCCTTAGTCCTGCGCGTCTGCCAATTCCGCCATCCCCGCGTCGATTACTTTACTAGTATATCAACTTTTGGGATCCTTGTCAACACTTTTTTTCAATTTTTTTCATTTCATCAAATAAATTACTCTGAAATTTCATTTAGATTTTCATCTACTAACTTAGCTCCAAGTGTATTTTTGAAATGACCTAGGGCAAATTGATGATTTTCAGGCCAGATAGATGCAACAGCCGGTTTAACAATCTCGATGTCATATCCTAGATTATAGGCATCTATAGCTGTATGCAGGACACAGATATCCGTCAAAACTCCGGTTAAAATAACTGTAGAAATTCGACGCTCTCTCAAACGGATATCCAGGTCAGTCCCTGAAAAAGCAGAGTAATGGCGTTTATCCATCCAAAAGACACGACTGTCTGAACTATGCTCTTGATAAAAGGTCCCCAAATCTCCGTATAAATTCCGTCCACTAGTTCCAATCAAATTGTGAGGAGGAAATAATTTACTTTCTGGATGGAAACAATCGTTTTCTTCATGAGCATCGATGGTAAAGAAGATGTAATCTCCTCTTTCAAAAGCCAACCGAGTCACCTTGCCAATGGCATCTGAAATTGCCTGAGCTGGAGCACCTGCTGTCAATTTTCCACTATCAGCCACAAAATCTTCTGTATAATCAATCGAAATCAAAGCCTTAGTCATTAGTAATCTCTTTTCTTCACTTCTTCAAAAATATCTGAAATCAAGACCTTAAGGTAGGTTCCCTTCATTCCAAGTGAGCGACTTTCAATAATCCCAGCAGACTCAAGTTTACGAAGAGCATTAACGATCACAGAACGGGTAATACCGATACGGTCTGCAATCACTGACGCAGTCAACTGTCCCTCATTTCCGTTTAACTCCCCTAAAATTGCTGAAACAGCACGGAGTTCTGAATAAGAAAGGGTATTGACCGCCATGGTAACAGCAGTACGGCGACGGATATTTTTCTCATCCTCTTCACGTTGGAAGTTGAGAAGCTGAATCCCAACAACGGTACTGGCAATCTCAACAAGGATCAAGTCCTCATCTTCGAATTTCTTATCATTGCGCCAAATAATCAAAGAACCTAAACGAATCCCTGACACATGAATCGGTGCAATAGTCGTCAAGCCATCAGGAAAGTCGGCACGACTTTCCACAGGGAAAATACTTAAATCATGATCAACTGTCAGATTGGCTTCTGTATCGTAGATCATGTTCGCACCTTGAATGTAATCATCCGGGAAAATTTTAGTCTGGAAGAATTGCTCTACACGATCTGTATTGGTTTTGTAACGCATAAAATAGCCAAGGAGACGTCCCTTGCTATTAACGATACAGGCGTTACAGTCAATAATATCAGCCAATTGACGGGTAATCGCATTGTAGGGAAGTTCTTCCTGCAACTGCTCGTCTGAGCGCTTCAGGATAGAAGTAATTTTTCTAGTTTTTTCTAATAAATGTGCCATTTTTCACCTCGAATTTAATCGCTATCATTATAACATAAACAGCTTGAATTTTCAATTATTATCTGAAAATTGCTTATTTAATTGCAATTTGAAAAAACAAGAATATTTTTAATTAAATTGCTTCTTTTCTATTGACAAGCCCCTTATTTTTGTGTATTATAATATTACAAGAAGATAATATATCTATTTTATTTATCTTTCTTTTTCCATTCGGTCTCCTTATATAAAAAAGCGATTCGTTTTGAACCGCTTTTTCTTATTTATCGCCCTTGTTACGAATAACAAAGCCTGTTTGCTTTTCACTTGAAGTATTGCGTGGTTTTTTATTATCCTTACGATAACGTTTTTCCTTATCATAACGATCATTTCCACGACTGCCGTTTTTGAAATCATCACGGCGACCATTGCCACGGCGTTCGCGATCACGACGGTCATCTCCACGACGACTTCCCTTACCTTTACCACCGAAGCCATTACCTGATGGTTTAAATGGCAGTGGTTTTTCACGCGCAATCTCCACTTCAGGAAGGCTATCTGGATCTTGGACAGTCAGACTCAAGATATACATGGCCAATTCTTCTGGAGTAAATTCAGCAGCCAACTTGCGAGCATCCTTACCAAATTTCTCAAAGTTGCCACGGATTGTCTCATCTGCAAAATCACGTTCGATTTTCTTGAGTGCAACCTGTTTCTTAGCTTGGAAGGCTTCTTCTGCACTTGCAGGTTTAAGACCTTTCATGCGCTTCTTAGTCAAGTTTTCAATAATTTGAAGGTAACCCATTTCGTTTGGAGCAACAAAGGTAATCGATTGACCTGATTTACCAGCACGACCTGTACGACCGATACGGTGAACATAACTTTCAGGATCTTGTGGAATATCGTAATTATAGACATGAGTTACACCTGAAATATCCAAACCACGCGCTGCCACGTCTGTTGCAACCAAAACATCTAGATTGCCGTTTTTGAAGTCACGAAGGACACGAAGACGTTTGTTTTGGTCTAGGTCTCCATGAATTCCTTCTGCACGGAAGCCACGGATTTTCAAACCACGAGTCAATTCATCTACACGACGTTTGGTACGACCAAATACGATAGCAAGTTCTGGTTGTTCCACATCCATAAGACGAGTCATGGTATCAAATTTTTCTTGTTCTTTAACACGAATATAGTATTGGTCAACCAATTCTGTTGTCAATTCCTTAGCAGCAATCTTGACATGCTCAGGTTCTTTCATAAACTGAACACCGATACGTTTGATAGCATCTGGCATGGTTGCTGAAAAGAGTAGAGTTTGACGACTTTCAGGAACACGAGAGATAATAGCTTCGATGTCTTCAAGGAAGCCCATGTTGAGCATTTCGTCCGCTTCATCAAGGATGAGGGTTTCAATATCGTGCAATTTCAAAGCCTTGCGTTTGATCAAATCCAAGAGACGGCCTGGTGTTCCGACCACGATGTGGGCACCCGATTTAAGGGCTTTAATCTGTTTCTCAATGCTGGAACCACCGTAAACTGAGCGAACTTTCACTCCCTTGCTACGACCAAAGCGGAAGAGTTCTTCTTGACTTTGAACAGCGAGTTCACGAGTTGGAGCGATGACCAAGGCTTGAATAGTTGCTGCTTCTGTACGGATTTTTTCAAGGGTTGGCAAGCCAAAGGCCGCTGTTTTCCCTGTACCAGTCTGAGCTTGACCGATAACGTCCTTGCCTTCTAGAGCCAAGGGAATAGTTTGTTCTTGGATAGGACTGGCTTCTACAAATCCAGCTTTTTCAATCTCTGCTAACAAATCAGCAGACAAGTTAAATTCATTAAATTTCACGTTTTTCTTCTTTCTAAAGATGGTGCGAAGCCATCCTATAGCGCTTAGTATATACTTTTCTTTTTATGACGTATTTTCATATACTGGATATAAAATCGTGTTGCTTCTTTTCCACAAAAGAAAAGTACTGTTTTCTTTGCAACCTATCTAGTATAACACAAGAGAGAAGCAAAAGATAGCCTAATCCATCGATAAAGTCATGTAAACGATTTTTCTGAGAAAATAAAGTTAAACTTTCCACTATTTCATAAACTTTTTTAAAGCGTAGCAGAATTGTGCAAAAGTTTTTTTCTTGTGCTAGAATGAAATTCGAATAGGAGGAACTCTAAATGTTAACTTATGATTTAATCGTTATCGGATTTGGTAAAGCTGGTAAAACACTAGCAGGTAAATTGGCTTCAGCTGGTAAAAAAGTTGCCCTCGTTGAACGTAGCAAAGCTATGTACGGTGGAACTTGTATAAACATCGGTTGTATCCCAACTAAAACTTTGCTGGTTGCTGCTGAGAAAGACTTGTCTTTTGAAGAAGTGATTGCTACCAAAAACACTATCACTAGTCGCCTCAACGGTAAAAACTATGCGACTGTTGCTGGTACAGGCGTCGATATCTTTGATGCGGAAGCTCACTTCCTTTCAAATAAAGTCATCGAAATCCAAGCTGGTGATGAAAAGAAAGAACTGACTGCTGAAACAATCGTCATCAACACTGGTGCTGTTTCAAACGTCTTGCCAATCCCTGGACTTGCTACAAGCAAAAACGTCTTTGACTCAACAGGTATCCAAAACTTGGACAAATTACCTGAAAACCTTGGAGTCCTTGGTGGTGGAAATATCGGTCTTGAATTTGCCGGCCTATACAACAAACTTGGAAGCAAGGTTACAGTCCTAGATGCCTTGGATACTTTCCTTCCTCGTGCAGAACCTTCCATCGCAGCTCTTGCTAAACAATACATGGAAGAAGACGGTATTGAATTGCTTCAAAATATCCGTACTACTGAAATCAAAAACGACGGTGACCAAGTGCTCGTTGTGACTGAAAACGAAACTTACCGTTTCGATGCCCTTCTCTACGCAACAGGACGTAAACCAAACGTAGAACCACTTCAACTTGAAAATACAGATATTGAACTAACTGAACGTGGTGCTATTAAAGTAGACAAACATTGTCAAACAAACGTTCCTGGTGTCTTTGCAGTTGGAGATGTCAACGGTGGCCTTCAATTTACTTACATTTCACTTGATGACTTCCGTGTTGTTTACAGCTACCTTGCTGGAGATGGCAGCTACACACTTGAAGACCGTCTCAATGTACCAAATACTATGTTCATCACACCTGCACTTTCACAAGTTGGTTTGACTGAAAGCCAAGCAGCTGATTTGAAACTTCCATACGCAGTGAAAGAAATCCCTGTTGCAGCAATGCCTCGTGGTCACGTAAACGGAGACCTTCGCGGAGCTTTCAAAGCTGTTGTTAATACTGAAACAAAAGAAATTCTTGGAGCAAGCATCTTCTCAGAAGGTTCTCAAGAAATCATCAACATCATCACTGTTGCTATGGACAACAAAATTCCTTACACTTACTTCACAAAACAAATCTTCACTCACCCAACCTTGGCTGAGAACTTGAATGACTTGTTTGCGATTTAAGTTGAGTTTAATCGTATCTAACAGCCCTATCGGGGCTGTTTTTGTTTCTGCTAAATCTCATACTCTTCGAAAATCTCTTCAAACCACGTTAGCTTCGCCTTGCTGTATATATGTTACTGACTTCGTCAGTTCTATCTACAACCTCAAAGCAGTGCTTTGAGCAACCTACGACTAGCTTCCTAGTTTGCTCTTTGATTTTCATTGAGTATCAAATCTGTCTTTTCCCTCTTTTATGATATAATAGAAACATGAAATTAAAAACTACCTTGGGCCTTCTTGCTGGGCGCTCTTCTCACTTCATTTTAAGCCGTCTTGGCCGTGGAAGTACACTCCCAGGAAAACTTGCCCTTCAATTTGATAAAGATATTTTACAAAACCTTGCTAAGAACTACGAGATTGTCGTGGTCACTGGAACTAACGGAAAAACCCTAACAACTGCCCTGACTGTCGGCATTTTAAAAGAGGTTTATGGTCAGGTTCTTACTAACCCAAGCGGTGCCAACATGATTACAGGGATTGCAACAACCTTCCTAACAGCCAAGTCTTCTAAAACTGGGAAAAACATTGCCGTCCTCGAAATCGATGAAGCCAGCCTATCTCGTATCTGTGACTATATCCAGCCAAGCCTTTTTGTCATCACCAACATCTTCCGTGACCAGATGGATCGCTATGGTGAGATTTACACAACTTATAAGATGATTTTGGATGCCATTCGTAAGGTGCCTACAGCCACTGTTCTTCTAAATGGTGATAGCCCTCTTTTCTACAAGCCAGCTATTCCAAATCCTGTAGAGTATTTTGGTTTTGACTTGGAAAAAGGACCAGCCAAACTGGCTCACTACAATACTGAAGGGATTCTCTGTCCCGACTGTCAAAGCATCCTCAAATATGAGCACAATACCTATGCCAACTTGGGGGCCTATATCTGTGAAAATTGTGGCTGCAAACGTCCTGATCTCAACTATCGCTTGACAGAACTAGTTGAGTTGACCAACAATCGCTCTCGCTTTGTCATTGACGGACAAGAATACGGTATTCAAATCGGTGGTCTCTACAATATCTACAACGCCCTAGCTGCAGTTGCTATCGCCCGTTTCCTCGGTGCAGATTCGCAACTCATCAAGCAGGGATTTGACAAGAGCCGTGCTGTCTTTGGACGCCAGGAAACCTTCCATATCGGGGACAAGGAATGCACCCTTGTCTTGATTAAAAATCCAGTTGGTGCAACCCAAGCTATCGAAATGATTAAACTAGCTCCTTATCCATTTAGCCTATCTGTCCTCCTCAATGCCAACTATGCAGACGGTATTGATACTAGCTGGATCTGGGATGCGGATTTTGAACAAATCACTGACATGGACATTCCTGAAATCAATGCTGGCGGTGTTCGGCATTCTGAAATTGCACGTCGTCTCCGAGTGACAGGCTATCCAGCTGAGAAAATCACTGAAACAAGTAGTCTGGAGCAAGTTCTCAAAACCATTGAGAAGCAAGACTGCAAGCATGCCTATATCCTAGCTACCTATACTGCTATGCTGGAATTTCGTGAACTGCTGGCTAGTCGTCAGATTGTTAGAAAGGAGATGAACTAATGGTTTATACTTCACTTTCCTCAAAAGATGGCAATTACCCTTATCAGCTCAACATTGCCCACCTCTACGGAAATCTTATGAATACCTATGGGGACAATGGCAATATCCTCATGCTCAAGTATGTGGCTGAAAAACTAGGGGCCCATGTGACCGTTGACATCGTTTCACTTCATGATGACTTTGACGAAAATCACTACGACATCGCCTTTTTCGGAGGCGGTCAAGACTTTGAACAAAGTATCATTGCTGACGACCTACCTGCTAAAAAAGAGAACATTGACAACTACATCCAAAACGACGGTGTAGTTCTGGCTATCTGTGGTGGTTTCCAACTATTGGGTCAATATTATGTTGAAGCTTCAGGGAGACGTATCGAAGGACTAGGGGTCATGGGCCACTACACCCTCAACCAGACCAATAACCGTTTTATCGGTGACATCAAGATTCATAATGAAGATTTCAATGAAACCTACTATGGATTTGAGAATCATCAGGGCCGTACCTTCCTCTCAGATGATCAAAAACCACTGGGACAGGTTGTCTATGGAAATGGAAATAACGAAGAAAAGGTCGGCGAAGGCGTTCATTATAAAAATGTCTTTGGTTCTTACTTCCACGGGCCTATCCTCTCTCGTAATGCCAATCTAGCTTATCGCCTAGTTACTACTGCCCTCAAGAAAAAATATGGTCAGGACATCCAACTCCCTGCCTATGAGGACATTCTCAGCCAAGAAATCGCTGAGGAATACAGCGACGTGAAAAGCAAGGCTGACTTTTCT
>NZ_JAPVZK010000047.1:0-7927 GCF_041432345.1 Streptococcus sp. 27098_8_103 | reverse complement strand
GATTTTAACTGGGTCTTTCTTACCTGGGGTTGTTAAGTCTGGAATGTTTTCAACATTTGTGACCTTGCCACCTTCTGGAATCTTGATGCCTTTTGTGTAGTCCTCTGGCGTTAACGGAGTTTTCGTTACTGGAGTTTCAATTTCCTTAACAGGTGTTACGTTAACTGGAACATCCACTGTTGTTGTTTTTCCATTTGGTAAGGTAACAGTTACTTTAACAGGATCTTTTTTACCTGGGGTTGTTAAGTCTGGAATATTTTCTACATTCGTTACTTTTCCACCTTCTGGTACTTTAACATATTTAGCAATATCCTCTTTTGTTAAAGGTGTATTTGTTACTGGTGTTTCGATTGGTTTCGGTTTAGCTTCTACCACCTTAATCGTTGCCGGAACTTCAACTAATACATTTCCATTTTTATCTTTTACAACAACCGTTACTGGTTTATCCCCAACAGTTGTTGCATCAAATGGTTCTTTTTGTCCTTCTGGAACTTTGTATTCAAATGTTGAACCTTCTGGATAATCACTTGGAGTAATACTGTCTCTTGCTTGAGGTTTCTCAGTTGGATTTACAGGGATTAATTGTTCTTTACCTTCCACTACTTTAACTTTAGCAGGAACTTCAACAAGCTTATCTTCCCCGTCTTTTGCTTCTACAATAACATCTTTTTCGCCTGGTGCTGTTGTATCGACTGGATTTTTATAGTTGAATGTTATTCCATCTGGATATTGTTCAGGATCAATACTCTTAGATGCATCTGGTTGTTTGTTTGATTTATCGACCGGCACATATTGTGTCTTAGGTTCTACGACCATCACTTTTGCAGGGACTTTTGCAATAACCTTATCTCCAATTTTTGCTACTACAACAACATCTTTTTCGCCTGGTGTTGTTGTATCTACTGGAGTTTCATAAGAAAACTCTGTCTCTTTAGGGAATGCTTTAGGGTCAATACTTCCTTCAACAGCTGGTTGTTTGTTATCCTTATCTACTGGGACAAATTGTGGATAGCTTTCAACAACTCGTACAGTTGCAGGAACTTCTGCAATAGGATTACCTTCTTTATCTTTGACAATGACATTGACTGTGTAATCACCCGGTTTTGTAGTATCCACTGGAGATTTTGGATCATATTCAAATGTTGAACCTTCTGGATATTCTGTTTTATCAATACTGTTTTCTGGATTTGGTTGTTTATTGTTTTCATCCACTGGAACAATTTGTGGAACGCCCTCTACAACAGTTACAGGGACTTTAACTGTTGTAGTTAATGGTGTATCTTGTCCAGGAACTGTGTACTTAACAGTTACTTCTACTTCAGTATCTTCTGTTAAGTCTGGCACTGTTACTGGAACTGTTTCATCAACAGTAACTGTTGCACCTTGAGGCAATTTCCCTTTAAATGTTGCATCTTCGATTGCTTTTTTAGCTTTAGCTAATACTTTTTCTTTAGCTTTTTCTTTGTCACTATTTTTAGCAACTAGAATTTCTTCAGCTTCTGGTTTTGGTAATACTGTTACTGGTACTTTCACTTGTTCTGGATCTTTAATTCCTTCATAAGTTACAGGGACCGTTACTTCTTTCTTACCTGTTGTTTTTGTTAGGTCTTCTGGAATTGCAGGATTACCTTTTGTTCCATCAGTTCCTGGTGTTACTGCATCTTGAACAGTTTTAGCTTCTACTGTATCACCTTCGAATACGACAACGTTACTTGATGTTGAACCTACTACCGTTACTGGTACTGGTACTTCGCTAGTTTTAACTACATTACCATCTTTTACATACTCTACAACTGCTATTGCTGGTGCTTGTTCTCCAGTTGCTGTTGTTGCTGGTACTGTTTCTGCTTTAACTTCTTTAACTCTTACAGTTACACCAGCTGGTAATTTGCCAGTTGGAACTGCATTAGCTGCTTCAACTACTTTCGCTTTAACAATTTCTTCTAATCCAGTACTATCTTTAAGAACTGTTACTCCTGTTGGTTCTACTTTTGGTAAAACAACTACATCAACTTTAGTTTCTACAGGGATTGTTTCAGTTCCTTTTGTATAAGTTACTGTTGCTGGCACTTCTAATGTTTGACCTGCTTTACCTGCAGTCGTTGGGATATCTGTAATATCATTTTTAGTCGAAGTAAAGCCGTCTACAGCTGTAGGGTTTACTTTTTCTTTCAACTGATCATTTGTTACTGCATCATCTTCAACTGTATACAATTTATTCGTTTCTTGATCTTTTACAGTAATTTTATAAGTAGTTGAATTCACAGCAGTGTCTGCACCTTTATTTGTTCCAGTATCCGTTTCAGTATCTGCAGTAACGACATTTCCGTTACTATCTTTTACTTCAACTTTAACTGTGTAAGTACCTACTTCTGATAGTAGATGAGCTTTTGCTTGTTCTAAATCTGTATATTCTGATTGTTGCCCTGATGGTGATGTTACAGTTACTTTAGTTATAGTTGTTTCTTTTTTAGGTGATGTAGTTGCATCATCTTCTGTATCTCTAATTGTTACTGCAGCTGATGCTTGTTTCACTAAGTCCACTGTGGCACCTTTTACTGTAGTATAAGAAGTTGAAGTTGCTGTTGGAGCATTATTTAGAATTGATGCCTTATCATCACTTTCAGCAATGCTACCCTTAACCAAACCAGTAAATCCAGATTCTGTTCTAATGTTCCAGAAATTTCCTTCCTTAGTGGCAGTAACTCTTGAATTATCAGATGATGTCCAAGTTTGAGTTACAGGATTGTATTCAACAACAACAGCATTTCCCTCTTGATTTTCTGTATTTAATCTTGGAACAACTGTTTTATCTCTCCTTACTTCATTAACACTTACTATTTCATCGTTAGCTTTATAAGTTCTAGTATAAGAGTAGATGTAATAATTTATTGTTCCATCAGTCTGTACTTCTGTAAAGACTTGTCTCTTAGTTAGTTTATAACCGCCGTCCGGAGTTGATTCTTTTACTTCTCTATAATTCTTATCAAGCTCCCAATTACCTGTCGTTTCATCTAAACGAGCTTTATGCACACCAGATTTATCTGTTAAACTCACTTCATTTCTCAATAAAGTAGCTTTAACATTTTCAGTTATTGCTTTGGCACTAATTGTATCAGTAGAAGCGTCCTTCGTATCTTCTTCAGAAACCGGAATATTAATTTCAGAACCTACTTGTCCTAATGCAGTGCCTTGAACAGCTTTTTCATTTGTTGTACCAGATGCAACTACCCATTGTCCATCTCTAACCTCAAGCTTCGTAATTTTACCATTAGGTAATTTTACTTCCGCAGTTGAAGCTCCATCTGATATTGTTACTGGTATAGTTGTAGCATAAGCATGAACGTTTTTCACCGTAATTGTTGGTTTTACAACAACGGTAATATATTTCTGAACTTCATGTCCCGAATGAATCCATGTAGAATCTGATCTTTGTGTTGTATTGTAATCCTTAGCATATACTGATACTGTATAAATACCCGCTGTTGTGGCTGTCCCAGACAATTTACCCTTACCATAAACTGATTGATCACCATTTTCATCAGTTTCGACTGGAGTTCCATCTTGAGCTAAACTATAGGAGATACCTGGAATAGAAGTCTTCGTTCCATCCAATTCACCAGCTTTTTTAGTAGTAGCATAACCAGCTAACCCAGAAACAGCTTGTCTGAATTGTTGATTAGGAATTGTTACAACTTTTCCACTTGCTAATTTATAATTAACTCTTTGTCTGTCTCCAGAAAAATTAGAACCTGCGTCATCTTTATATGAGATATCAATGTTTACATTCTTCCCTACTTGTGTTTCATACGCATCATCTGAAACTTCTAATCTCGGTGGTTTTGAATCTTGCCATGCGATCCAACCAGATCTTAGATTTTTAAACTCCATACTAACAATTTGATGTGTTTTTTCATTCTCTGCTTCAACAGTAAACCTTAGATCTTGTACACCATTTTGAACATTCGAAACAACTCTACCTTGAATAGAATCGCTCTCTTTATCGTAAATCAAACCACTTGGCAGATTAGTTGGACTTATTGATTTTATTTTCCAACCCGCTTCCTTAGCCTTATCTGTCACAGCAAATCGGTTTGATATATTTGGGATATATGCACGATCTACTCCTTGTTCATAACCCATCTTATAAATTTCTGTCGCCAAAAATTCATAAGCTCCAGAGCTTCCAAAAACTGTTGCAGGATTGTTTGAGATACTATTACCATCAGGTTTTAACTTATTTCTCCATAGTTTAGCTTCTTCTTGTAATTTTTGAACCTGTTCTTTTGAAAGTGGGTAATCCATTCTACCTGGAGATGTAACTGGTTGTCCATTTACTGTTGACATTGCTACTGGGTTTTCTTGTTTACCAGTTCTTTGAGAAGAATACATCTCAATTTCTAAATCAGTGGGAGCGTTTCCAGTTCCTTTTACTTCTATATCTCCTGCATTACCACCTGCTATCGCAATAACTTTATTTTTCCTTCTCGAATCATTTTCAGGTATAGCTACGAATGTGAATTTATCAGTTCCTGTTGTAGTTGTATCTGGAACTGTAGTAGTATTGCTTTCATTAACAATAAACGTATCTGCTCTAAAACCACTTTCCCCATTACCTGGGATAGCTTTTCCATTACGAGGATCTTGATTTTTAGTTTCCTTTTCTTCTGTTGTTTCTGATTTGATACTGTTCAAAATGACAAGGCTACTTGAAAGTTGTTTAGCAAGTGCATCAACTTTTTCCTGTGTTTTTGTATCATCGTTTAAAAGTTCTTTTGCTTTATTAACCAAATTTTTAGCATCATCAATAACTGATTTTGTTTTCTTGCCTTCGGTTAATTGACTTAATCGACTTTCAGCTTTAGCAACTAAATCTTCTAACGATGCTGTATTAATAGCAACTTTTTCCGTCACTACCTTTGGAGTTTCAACTTCACTGGCTTGTTTGTCAGCAACAGACTCTTTTACAGAAGTATTATTTTGTCCATCGGGCTCTTTAGCAGTAGCAGATGCTTGTCCAGTAACTTCCTTAGAGGGTTCCGAGGACTCATCACTTACATTTTGAGGATTTTGAACTTTTGTAGGTTCTGGATTAGTTAGTTGTTCAGCCGCTTGGACGCTTCCTCCACCAAGGAAAAACAATCCAGTAGCTACAGCCACACTAGCCGCACCAAAACTAACCTTACGAATACTGTAACGTGTGAATTTCTCCACTTGCGATTGGCGAACATGATGCCCTTTGGGTTTAAACATTCCCTTACTCCTTTTTTCTGATAATTATCAGTTAATATATTTAAGAAGGCTAAATAAAAAGCCCCCCTAAAATATATAGGCATATTTTAAGAGGTTACACATCATTATACTCTTTTTTTTCCTATAAATCAAGCATTTTCATGTATAGTCGCTAAAGTAATTTCACAAACTCCTATTTGTGGTAAGCCCTTACAAAAATAAAATTTATATTACTTTAGAGATTTTCTATATTATTTGATTGTTCATGTAATTTGATTATAAAAAGGAACTTTCTGATATTTTTTATTAGGTCTTCATTGAGTTTTAGCTATTAATAAGGGATTACAGAATGAAGCTAGATGCACAAGATCTGCCCAAAATAGCTAAAAAATTTGGAAGTTACTCCTACTTTATAAAATAAAATCTATAAAAAAACAAAGCCCAGTTTTAAAGATAAAACTAGGCTTACTATTGATTTTATTTTCCTTCTTTCACTTCTTTGGTTGCCACATCTTCTCCAAACCATTTCTGGCTAATCTCTTGGAACTTCCCTTCTTGGTATAGTTGAACAAAAGCTTGGTTTAAAGCTTGGAGTAATTTTTTATCTGCAGGTCTAACTCCGACCGCAAAAGATTCACTTTCAAATCCAGCTGAAAAGACATTATAGTCATTTAATATCCCCTCAGACTGAAGATAGTAATTAGCATACACTCGGTCAATCAACAAGGCATCAATTCGATCATTCTTCAAATCAATCAAGGCTTCATTGAAACTCTGGTACTGATTGGCCTTCTGGTCTTTAACACGATTTTTCAATAATTCTGGCTGGGCTTCAAAGTCTAGATAACCAGAGGACCCAGCTTGAGCTCCCAAGGTCTTATCCTTCATATCCTCTACTGAACGAATTTGCTGACTTTTCTTGGCAACCAGAACTTGCTGATTTTCCATATATGGAATGCTAAAGGCAACTTTCTCTCGGCGTTCATCAGTGGCAGAATAGCCATTCCAGATGGCATCAATGGTCCCATTTTGCAGTTCCGTCTCCTTCATATCCCAGTCGATGGGTTGAAATTGAATCTTAAAGCCTAATTTTTCAGAGACAGCTTGTGCTAAGTCAATATCAAAGCCTGTATATTGGCCATTCTTTTCTTCAAAACCCATGGGTACAAAGGTATTGTCAAAACCAATAGTAATGGTCCCCTGCTCTTGATATTTATCCCAGTTATCCTGCTTTGGATCACTAGCCTTTTGAGTACAAGCTGTTAAAAAAAGAGTCAGGAGAGAAACCAATACTAAAGCAATTTTCTTATTAGTCATTGGCACCTCCTACTTGGGCTCAACCTTGAGAATCTGATCTGCGATATTTTCAGCGAATTGTAAATCGTGGGTAACCACAATCTGCGTCATCCCAAGTTCCCTATTTTGCAAGATCAATTTTTCCACTTCCAAGCGCAATTCTGGATCCAGAGCAGAAGTTGGTTCATCGTAGCCAATGATTTCTGGGTCAATCATCATAGCACGCGCCAAGGCCACCCTTTGCTTTTGCCCACCAGATAGTGAGAAAGGATAGGCATCTGCGTGCCCTGCCAGTCCCAACTGTTCCAGGAGCCCACACGCCTTCTTCTCAGCCTCTTGCTGCTTCATTCCCATGGTTTTTACGGGCGATAAGGTCAAATTATCTAGAACTGATAAATGAGGAAAAAGTTGAAAATCTTGGAATACAAATCCCAGTAAATTCCGCTTCTCTAGTTCATCCAGTTCTAAAGATTCTCCATTATAAAAGATTTGCCCTGAATCAATGGTTTCAAGACCCGCAAGCATACGTAAGAGGGTTGTCTTACCTCCACCAGAAGGTCCAACGATAGCTAGGATTTGCTTTTCAGGAATTTTTAGACTGAAATTGGATAAAATTTGCTTTTCACCAAAGACTTTATTGATATTTCGTAATTCTAACATGGCAGCCTCCTATCTATAGTAACTGTACTTCTTCTCAACTTTTTTGGCAAGAATGGTCACAATCCCAATCAAAATCAAGTAAATGGCTCCTGCTAAGAACATTGGAACCAGACTAGCATCACGGTTTGCAGCTGTTCGACTAGCCAAGATAAGGTCTGAAATACCTAGAGCATAGATCAGAGAAGTATCCTTGACCAAACTCATGACTTCGTTAAAGACACTGGGAAGAACAATCTTGGTCACTTGGGGCAAGATAATATAGCGTACTGTGTCAAAAGGACTGAATTTCAAGACCTTAGCAGCCTCGTATTGACCTTTAGGAATGGTATCAATCCCTCCACGGAAGATTTCAGCAAAGTAAGCCGCATAATTCAACACAAAGGCAATGATAGCCGCAGGAAGACGGTCCAAACGAATCCCAATACTTGGCAGCACATAATAGATAAAAATCAATTGCAAGAGCAAGGGTGTGCCCCGCATAATCCAGATATAAATGTTAATCAGATGATGGAGGAGCTTCCAATGGACTTGTAAGGCAAAGGCAATCAAAACGCCCAAGGGAATAGAAAAAATCAAGACCAGTGCAAAAACCTGCAAAGTCATACTTGCACCGCTCAATAAACTCGGTAATATCTCAAACAAATAAGACATACTGCACCTCCTAAAAATAATTGTTCCTATTATAGCATAAATAAACAAAACAACCAAGAATTTTTGTAAAAAAATTCTCTTTAAAAAA
>NZ_JAPVZK010000046.1:0-8879 GCF_041432345.1 Streptococcus sp. 27098_8_103 | reverse complement strand
GAATTCCCAAATGCTCTCCAGTCCCGTTTTAGAGTGACTCAGGGGGCTTTTTTTGATATAATAAAAAGGACTGTTATCAGTTAGAAAGAGGTTGGTATGAAAGAATTACAAACTGTACTTAAAAACCATTTTGCAATCGAATTTGCAGACAAAAACTTATTGGAGACTGCCTTTACTCATACGAGTTATGCCAATGAGCACCGCCTCTTAAAAATTTCACATAATGAACGCTTGGAATTTTTAGGAGACGCTGTTCTACAGTTATTGATTTCAGAATATCTGTATAAAAAATATCCTAAAAAGCCTGAAGGTGATTTGTCCAAACTCCGTGCCATGATTGTCCGCGAGGAGAGTTTGGCTGGATTTGCGCGTGATTGCCAGTTTGACCAGTTTATCAAGCTAGGTAAGGGGGAAGAAAAATCTGGGGGGCGCAATCGTGACACCATTCTTGGCGATGCCTTTGAAGCCTTCCTCGGTGCCCTCCTTTTGGACAAGGATGTGGCCAAGGTCAAGGCATTTATCTATCAAGTCATGATTCCTAAGGTTGAAGCAGGCGAGTTTGAGATGATTACAGACTACAAAACCCATCTTCAAGAGTTACTACAGGTCAATGGGGATGTGGCTATTCGTTATCAAGTGATTTCTGAAGCGGGTCCTGCCCATGATAAGGTCTTTGATGTAGAAGTTCTTGTTGAAGGCAAGAGTATTGGTCAAGGTCAAGGTCGCTCTAAGAAATTAGCAGAGCAGGAAGCTGCCAAAAATGCCGTTGAGAAAGGGCTGGATTCATGTATTTAAAGGAAATCGAAATTCAGGGATTCAAGTCTTTTGCTGACAAGACCAAGGTCGTCTTTGATCAAGGTGTGACGGCAGTTGTTGGACCAAATGGATCTGGAAAGTCCAATATTACAGAAAGTTTGCGTTGGGCTTTGGGGGAGTCTAGTGTCAAGAGTCTCCGTGGTGGCAAGATGCCAGATGTCATCTTTGCTGGAACAGAAAGTCGCAAACCGCTCAATTATGCTTCTGTAGTTGTGACTTTGGATAATAATGACAGATTTATCAAGGATGCAGGCCAAGAAATCAGGGTAGAACGCCATATTTATCGTAGTGGAGATAGCGAGTACAAGATTGACGGAAAGAAAGTCCGTCTGCGTGATATTCATGATCTTTTCTTGGATACAGGTTTGGGACGAGATTCTTTTTCTATCATTTCACAAGGCAAGGTTGAGGAGATTTTTAATTCTAAGCCTGAAGAACGTCGTGCCATTTTCGAAGAAGCTGCAGGAGTTTTAAAATACAAGACTCGTAGAAAAGAGACAGAGAGTAAACTGCAGCAAACTCAGGATAATCTAGACCGCCTTGAGGACATTATCTACGAGTTGGATAATCAAATCAAACCTCTTGAGAAGCAAGCTGAGAATGCCCGTAAGTTTTTAGACTTGGAAGGTCAACGCAAGGCTATTTATTTAGACGTGCTGGTTGCTCAAATCAGGGAAAATAAAGCTGAACTAGATTCGACAGAAGAAGAGTTAGCACAGGTTCAAGAACTATTGACCAGTTATTACCAAAAGCGTGAAAAATTAGAAGAAGAAAATCAGAATCTTAAAAAGCAACGCCAAGATTTACAGGCTGAAATGGCCAAAGACCAAGGCAGTTTGATGGATTTGACCAGTCTGATTAGTGATTTAGAGAGAAAATTAGCCTTATCGAAATTAGAATCTGAGCAAGTAGCCCTGAATCAACAGGAAGCACAAGCTCGTTTGGCTGCTTTGGAGGATAAGAGAAATTCACTCAGCCAAGAAAAATCTGATAAAGAAAGCTCTTTAACTCTGTTAGAGGAAAATCTAGTCCAAAATAATCAAAAACTGAATCAATTAGAGGCTGAATTACTAGCTTTTTCAGATGATCCTGATCAGATGATTGAGCTTCTACGTGAACGCTTTGTAGCTCTTTTACAAGAAGAAGCGGATGTCTCAAACCAGCTGACCCGTATTGAGAATGAGTTGGAAAATAGTCGTCAGCTTTCTCAAAAACAAGCAGATCAACTACAAAAACTAAAAGAACAACTGGCTACAGCTAAAGAGAAGGCCAGTCAGCAAAAAGAAGAACTTGAAACTGCCAAGGAGAAGGTTCAGAAATTATTGGCCGATTATCAAATCTGTGCCAAGGAGCAAGAGGAGCAGAAAACTTCCTATCAAACTCAACAAAGTCAACTCTTTGACCGTCTGGATAGTCTCAAAAACAAGCGGGCTAGAGCCCAAAGTTTGGAAAATATCCTGAGAAATCATAGTAACTTTTATGCAGGTGTTAAAAGTGTTCTCCAAGAGAAAGATCGTCTAGGTGGGATTATTGGGGCAGTCAGTGAGCATCTGACCTTTGATGTGCATTATCAAACTGCTCTAGAGATTGCGCTTGGAGCTAGCAGTCAGCATATCATCGTAGAAGATGAGAACGCGGCAACCAAGGTGATTGATTTCCTTAAACGAAACAGAGCCGGTCGTGCAACCTTCCTTCCTTTGACAACAATCAAGGCTCGTACGATTTCTAGCCAGAACCAAGATGCTATTGCTGCAAGCCCAGGTTTCCTTGGGATGGCAGATGAGTTGGTGACATTCGACACTAGACTGGAAGCTATTTTTAAGAATTTGCTAGCTACGACGGCTATTTTTGATACCGTGGAACATGCGCGTGCAGCAGCTCGTCACGTTCGTTATCAGGTTCGTATGGTAACATTGGACGGAACAGAATTGCGCACAGGTGGTTCCTATGCAGGTGGTGCTAATCGCCAGAATAACAGTATTTTCATCAAGCCAGAGCTGGAGCAATTGCAAAAAGAAATTGCTAAAGAAGAAGCAAGCTTGCGTACAGATGAAGCGAGTTTGAAGAACTTGCAAGATGAGATGGCTAGATTGACAGAAAGATTAGAAGCAATCAAATCTCAGGGTGAGCAGGCTCGTATTCAGGAGCAGGGCTTGTCCCTCGCTTATCAGCAGACCAGTCAGCAAGTTGATGAACTGGAAACTCTTTGGAAACTCCAAGAAGAGGAATTAAATCGTCTTTCTGAGGGAGATTGGCAAGCGGATAAGGAAAAATGCCAAGAGCGCCTTACTACAATCGCCAGTGACAAGCAAAATCTGGAAGCTGAGATTGAAGAGATTAAGTCTAACAAAAATGCCATCCAAGAACGCTATCAAAACTTGCAAGAACAGGTAGCGCAAGTTCGCTTGCTTAAGACAGAACTGCAAGGGCAAAAACGTTATGAAGTGGCTGATATTGACCGTCTAGGCAAGGAATTGAATAATCTAGATATCGAACAAGAGGAAATCCAGCGCCTTCTTCAAGAAAAGGTTGATAATCTGGAGAAGGTTGATACAGAATTGCTCAGTCAACAGGCTGAAGAAGCCAAAAACCAGAAAACAAATCTCCAACAAGGTTTGATTCGCAAGCAGTTTGAGTTGGATGATATTGAAGGTCAGCTGGATGATATTTCCAGTCATTTGGACCAGGCACGTCAGCAGAATGAAGAGTGGATTCGCAAGCAAACACGTGCTGAAGCTAAGAAAGAAAAGGTCAGCGAGCGCTTGCGCCATCTACAAAGTCAATTGACAGACCAGTATCAGATTAGCTATACTGAGGCTCTAGAAAAAGCACATGAGTTGGAAAACCTTAATCTGGCAGAGCAAGAGGTGCAGGATTTAGAGAAGGCTATTCGCTCACTGGGTCCTGTCAATTTGGAAGCTATTGACCAGTATGAAGAAGTACACAACCGTATGGATTTCCTCAATAGCCAACGTGATGACATTTTGTCAGCGAAAAACCTGCTCCTTGAGACCATTACAGAGATGAATGATGAGGTTAAGGAACGCTTTAAATCAACCTTTGAAGCCATTCGTGAGTCCTTTAAAGTGACCTTCAAGCAGATGTTTGGTGGAGGTCAAGCAGACCTGATTTTGACTGAAGGAGATCTGCTGACAGCTGGGGTTGAGATTTCTGTTCAACCTCCAGGTAAGAAAATCCAGTCTCTTAATCTCATGAGTGGTGGTGAAAAAGCTCTATCGGCTCTTGCTTTGCTTTTTTCTATCATTCGAGTTAAGACCATTCCATTTGTTATCTTGGATGAGGTGGAAGCTGCGCTGGATGAAGCCAATGTTAAACGTTTTGGGGATTACCTCAACCGCTTTGACAAGGACAGCCAGTTCATCGTCGTAACCCACCGTAAGGGAACCATGGCAGCGGCTGATTCCATCTATGGAGTGACCATGCAAGAATCAGGTGTGTCTAAGATTGTTTCGGTTAAGTTAAAAGATTTAGAAAGTATTGAAGGATGACAATTAAACTAGTAGCAACGGATATGGACGGAACCTTCCTAGATGGGAATGGGCGCTTTGATATGGACCGCCTCAAGTCTCTCTTGGCTTCCTACAAGGAAAAAGGGATTTACTTTGCGGTGGCTTCAGGGCGTGGATTTCTGTCTCTAGAAAAATTATTTGCTGATGTTCGTGATGACATTATTTTCATTGCGGAAAATGGCAGTTTAGTAGAGTATCAGGGTCAAGACTTGTATGAAGCGACCATGTCTCGTGACTTTTATCTGACAACTTTTGAAAAGATGAAAACTTCACCTTATGTAGATATCAATAAACTGCTCTTGACGGGTAAGAAGGGTTCTTATGTGCTAGATACGGTTGATGCAACCTATTTGAAAGAGAGTCAGCATTATAATGAAAATATCCAAAAAGTAGCAAGTCTGGAAGATATTACAGATGACATTTTCAAATTTACAACTAACTTCACAGAAGAAACTCTGGAAGCTGGTGAAGCTTGGGTTAATGAACATGTTCCTGGTGTTAAGGCCATGACAACTGGCTTTGAATCCATTGATATTGTTCTGGACTATGTCGATAAGGGAGTGGCCATTGTTGAACTAGCTAAAAAACTTGGTATCACAATGGATCAGGTTATGGCTTTTGGAGATAATCTAAATGACTTGCATATGATGCAGGTTGTGGGACATCCTGTAGCTCCTGAAAATGCACGACCAGAAATTTTAGAATTAGCAGAGACTGTGATTGGTCACCATAAGGACCAGTCGGTTATAGCTTATATGGAGGGCTTATAATGGCAGATATAAAATTGATTGCATTGGACTTGGATGGGACCTTGCTGACTACTGATAAAAGGTTGACGGATCGTACCAAAGCAACCTTGAAAGCTGCGCGTGATCGTGGTATCAAGGTCGTATTGACAACTGGTCGCCCTTTAAAAGCTATGGATTTCTTTCTCCACGAGCTAGGGACTGATGGCCACGAAGATGAGTATACCATTACCTTTAATGGTGGTTTGGTTCAGAAAAATACAGGTGAAATCCTTGATAAAACAGTCTTTTCATATGATGATGTGGCACGCTTGTATGAAGAAACAGAGAAATTATCACTGCCTCTTGATGCTATCTCAGAAGGAACTGTTTATCAAATTCAATCGGACCAAGAAAGTCTTTATGCCAAATTCAATCCAGCTTTGACCTTTGTTCCAGTGGACTTTGAAGACTTATCTAGTCAAATGACCTACAATAAGTGCGTGACTGCCTTTGCTCAAGAACCCTTGGATGCAGCCATTCAGAAGATTTCTCCAGAATTGTTTGACCAATATGAAATCTTTAAATCACGTGAAATGTTGCTAGAGTGGTCACCAAAGAATGTTCATAAAGCAACAGGATTGGCTAAACTAATCAGTCATCTAGGAATAGAGCAAAGCCAAGTGATGGCCTGTGGTGACGAGGCCAATGACCTTTCTATGATTGAGTGGGCGGGACTCGGTGTTGCCATGCAAAACGCTGTTCCTGAAGTCAAGGCAGTCGCAAATGTAGTGACTCCAATGACCAATGATGAAGAGGCTGTCGCCTGGGCTATCGAAGAATATGTGCTAAAGGAGAACTAAGATATGGGATTATTTGACCGTCTATTCGGAAAAAAAGAAGAACCAAAAATCGAAGAAGTTGTAAAAGAAGCTCTGGAAAATCTTGATTTATCTGAAGATAATGAGCCTGCCTTAACAGAAGCTGAGGAAGTTCTTCAAGAAGATGCAGAAGTTGAAATTGTTGAACAAGCTGAGCTCCAAGAAGATAAAATCCAAGACACAGTTGAAGAAAGTATTGATTCAGGGTCAGTTGTAGAAGTTTCTCAAGAAGAAGTCGAAGAATTGCCAAACTCAGAAGAAGTCCCAGAGGAAGAGAATACTGAGCTCGTAGAGACTGTAGAAGAAAATAGTTCTGAAGTTCTTGAACCAGAAACTCCTCAAGCAGAAGAAACCGTTCAGGAAAAATATGACCGTAGTCTCAAGAAAACTCGTTCAGGCTTCGGAGCTCGCTTAAATGCCTTCTTTGCTAATTTCCGCTCTGTCGATGAAGAATTCTTCGAGGAGTTGGAAGAACTACTGATTATGAGTGACGTTGGTGTCCAAGTCGCTTCTAACTTAACAGAGGAACTACGCTACGAAGCCAAGCTTGAAAACGCCAAGAAACCTGATGCACTTCGCCGTGTCATTATTGAGAAATTGGTTGAGCTTTATGAAAAGGATGGCAATTACGATGAAAGTATCCACTTCCAAGAGGGCTTGACAGTCATGCTCTTTGTCGGGGTCAATGGTGTCGGGAAAACAACTTCTATCGGGAAACTAGCCCACCGCTACAAACAAGCTGGTAAGAAGGTCATGCTGGTTGCGGCAGATACCTTCCGTGCAGGGGCGGTAGCCCAGCTAGCTGAATGGGGTCGACGAGTAGATGTTCCAGTAGTGACTGGACCTGAGAAAGCTGACCCAGCCAGTGTGGTCTTTGATGGAATGGAACGTGCCGTAGCTGAAGGTATCGATATTCTTATGATTGATACCGCTGGTCGTCTGCAAAATAAGGATAACCTTATGGCTGAGTTGGAAAAGATTGGTCGTATCATCAAACGTGTTGTGCCAGAAGCACCCCATGAAACCTTTTTGGCACTTGATGCATCAACAGGTCAAAACGCTCTTGTACAGGCCAAAGAATTTTCAAAAATCACGCCATTAACTGGAATTGTCTTGACTAAGATTGATGGAACGGCTCGAGGTGGTGTGGTTCTAGCCATCCGTGAAGAACTCAATATTCCTGTAAAATTGATTGGTTTTGGTGAAAAAATCGATGATATTGGAGAGTTTAACTCAGAAAACTTTATGAAGGGTCTCTTGGAAGGCTTAATCTAATCAGAAGCAAAAATCCTGCAAGGTACAAACTTGCAGGAAATTTTTTTATTCTAAACGACCATCTTGACGATAGGCGATGTCTGGTTGCCAAGTCCATTTAGCACCAAATTTTTCAAGTAAGTCAAAGCTAGCTTGAGGTCCCATGCTTCCAGCTTTATAGTCATGAAGTGGGGCACCATTTTCAAGCCAGAGTTCTTCGATACGGTCAATCAATTTCCATGACGCACCAACTTCATCCCAGTGGCTAAAGTTAGTTGAGTTGTTATTTAGGACATCATAAATCAATTTCTCGTATGGTTCTGGAGAAGCACCAGTTGCGGTCGCATCTGTACGGTAATCTAGTGAGTTAGGAGCCAAGTTGAATTCTTCTCCTACCTGCTTCCCATTTAGGCTAAGAGAGAAGCCTTCTGTTGGTTGGATATAGATGGTCAAAATGTTTGGAGCAAGTGGTTCTCCAAAGATAGAATCCATTTGTTTAAAGACGATGTTGACATGAGTTCCTTTTTCAGTCAGACGTTTACCAGTACGGAAGAAGAAAGGAACGCCACGGAATCGATCGCTGTTTACAAAGAAGGCACCAGATGCAAAGGTTTCAGTTGTTGATTCTGGATTTACATTTGGCTCGCTACGATAAGAGATATATTTCATGCCATCAATCTTACCAGAGCGGTATTGACCACGGATAAAGTGTTCTTTAAGCTCTTCATCTGTTGGATGATAGAGGTTTTTAAAGACCTTAATCTTTTCGGCACGAATCTCGTCTTTTGTGAAGCTTGCTGGCTTGTCCATGGCAAGGAGAGAAAGAAGTTGTAGTGTATGGTTTTGTACCATGTCGCGGAGGGCACCAGATTGGTCATAGTAGCCACCACGTTCTTCTACACCCAAGCGCTCTGCAAAAGTAATTTGAACATTATCGATAAAGTCCTTGTTCCAAACATTTTCAAAAATCAGGTTTGCAAAGCGAACTGCAAAGATACTTTGAATCATTTCCTTACCAAGATAATGGTCAATACGGAAAATTTGTTCTTCGTCAAATGTTGCTAGGAGTTCGTCATTCAACTTGCTTGCAGTTGCGTAATCTGTACCAAATGGTTTTTCAACGA
Organism: Streptococcus sp. 27098_8_103; assembly: GCF_041432345.1. GTDB lineage: Bacteria > Bacillota > Bacilli > Lactobacillales > Streptococcaceae > Streptococcus > Streptococcus mitis_BV. Next base: position 549 of record NZ_JAPVZK010000046.1, on the reverse strand, counting down.
TTAAGCGCTCAAAACCTTTACCATCCACAATGTTTTCAGACTTGAGGTGTTTTGCGATAGTTCCAAAGAACTGAGGTGCCATAGACAAGAAGAAGAGCTTGTTGTGTTCAGCTTGGTACTTATCATTTAGTTCAGCCTGCAATTGACGTAGAGCAATGTAGTGTTCTGTATCGTTGACATCATGACTTTGATAGTAGAAGTGACTAGCGAACTCCTGAGCCTGTTCGGTACTATCTGCCAAATCAAGGATCGATTCGACTACAACAGATTCAAAATATTCCTTGCTCCAAGGACGACGAGCAGTTCCAATGACTGCAAAGTGCTCGGAAAGATTGCCGGATTTATAAAGTCTAAAAAGGGAAGGGTAGAGCTTGCGTTTAGCCAGGTCTCCACTCGCACCGAAAATTGTAACAATAACCTTAGATGACATCTAGCTACCTAATTTCTATTTTTATTCCTAGTCTTGCTAGGTATGAGGAAACCTCATTTCATAAACTTAATTCTAACATAATTTTCCGAAAAATCAAAAAATCCAATACGAGATAGAAA
>NZ_JAPVZK010000045.1:0-9282 GCF_041432345.1 Streptococcus sp. 27098_8_103 | reverse complement strand
TTTTTTCTGATATTGAACTAAAATTGAAGAATTGTTTACATAAAAAAGCTCCATACACCGGATGTGCATAGAGCAAAGGGGGCTTCATTTGATATAGAGTTCTTGGTTTTTCAAGACAATTTCACGTACGCTTGCAAACTTTTTGAGTTTTTTGATTTCTTCTGGATGAGTGACGAGAGTGATAACATAACCTTCCTTGCCCATGCGACCTGTACGGCCAGCACGGTGAGTGTAGGTTTCAATATCTCTAGGAACATCAAAGTTTACGACACATTCTAGGCTATCAATATCAATCCCTCGAGCCAAAAGGTCTGTTGCAAGAAGCAGGGTTAGTTGCTTGTCTTTAAACTTTTCTAAGATGACTTTTCTAAATTTAACATTGACATCACTAGCTAGGGAAACAGCCAAGATATCCCGATACTGTAGTTTTTCTTCTGCGTTTCCAAGGTCTGATAGGCTGCTAAAGAAGACCAGACCACGGAAATCCTCTACATGAGCTAGTTTTCGTAGCATATCCACTCGGTGACGTTGATCTACCTGCATGTAGAAGTGCTGGATGTTGTCCAATTTTTGGTCAGAAAGATCAATGGTACGTGTGTTAGGCGCAATCTTTTCTTGGTCAAACTTGGTTGTCGCACTCATATAGACAAGTTGGTGGTCACGAGGTGCGTAGTGAGTTATTTTCTCAACAAAATGAATTTGAGAATCATCAAGTAATTGGTCGAATTCATCCAGGATGATGGTTTCTACATTCATCATCTTGATTTTTTTCAATTTAATTAGTTCAAAGATACGGCCAGGGGTTCCAATCAGAATTTCTGGTCCTTTTTTGAGTCGTTCAATCTGGCGTTTCTGACTCGAACCTGATAAGAAGAGTTGGGCAGTTAAGCCGATAGCTTCAGCCCACGTTTTACATACATCAAAAATCTGTCCAGCAAGCTCAGTATTTGGTGCTAGAATCAAGAGTTGTTGGGCTTTTCTCTTTTGTAGTCTGAGAAGACTTGGTAGAAGGTAAGCTAGGGTCTTACCAGTTCCTGTTGGGCTCACTCCTAGGAGGTTTTCTCCAGCAAGAATGGGCTCAAATAGTTGAGTTTGAATGGGGGTGAATTTCTGGAAACCGAGTTGGTTACTCAATTCTTGCCATTCAGTCGGTAGTTTGGTTTTCATTTTTCTGCCTCAAATCTAATGCCAGCAGTCTGGCGCATAGTATATAGTAGCTCATGAACTGAACTTGCATCTTCCAGCCAAGTTTGGTAGAGATTCAGATCTGGTTGCTGGATCATGTGTGCAAATGCACCGACTTCCTCAGTCATCGTATGAGGAGTCTGTTGGATAGGGAGTTGGACTTGATTGCCTTGATGGTCGGTAAAAATAGCTGAGCGAACATGTTCGATGGTGTTGAGGGTCAAGGTACCATCTGTCGTATAAATCTCGCAAGGGAGATTGGAAGTGATGTTTTTTCCAGCCTTGATATGAACTTGATAGTTAGGGTAGAAGAGGATTCCATCTCCATTTAGGTCAATGCTATTGTCAAGCTGTTGAGCCTGATAGGTTGCATCCTTAGCTTTTCCAAAGAGACGAACGGCAGCGTAGAGGGGATAAATCCCTAAATCCATAAGAGCTCCACCAGCAAAACGGTCTGAGAAGACATTTGGTGTCTGTCCAGCCAATAAGTCAGGCATTTTGGAAGAATACTTGGCATAGTTGAAATCTGCTCCCAAAATTTGTTTGTCTGCTAAAAAGTTTTTGATGATAGTGAAAGCTTTTTCATGGTAATTGCGAGCTGCTTCGAAGATAAAACAGTGATTTTTCTCAGCTGTATGTCTCAAATCTAGCCATTCTTGTGGCTGAGTGACAGCTGGCTTTTCAAGAATGACGTGTTTGCCAGCAGACAAGGCAGCTTTTGCATGAGCAAAATGCAAGGAATTTGGACTGGCAATATAGACCACATCAAAGGAGCTCTTGAAGAAGTCCTCTACTTGATCAAAGAGTTGGATATTCTGATAGCGGGAAGCAAAGGTTGCAGCAGTTTCTAGTTTTCTAGAATAGACTGCGACCATCTGGTATTCTCCACTAGCATGGGCTGCTTCTATGAAGTGGTGGCTGATAGCCCCTGTTCCGATGACACCTAATTTAAGCATAGTTACTCCTTTTCCGATTTCAAATCCTTCTTTCATTATAACATAGATAGACGGGACTATCCAACAGAGGGTAAAAAATTTCAAATAAGCTACTAGGTCTTTTCCAAAGAAAATGGTACAATAATGAGATGAGTAAATGAAATGTGAGGGAAAATGAGGTTATTACCTATAAGAAAAATATCACGTCAGTCTAAGAGGCTAGCGCTTTTTTTGACTTTTTGTGCAGGATATGTAGACGCCTATACTTTTATTGTGCGAGGGAATACTCTTGTAGCTGGACAAACTGGGAATGTCGTCTTTCTATCCGTGGGGCTCATTCAACACAATGTTTCAGATGCTAGTGCCAAAGTAATGACCTTGCTAGCTTTTATGATGGGGGTCTTTTTACTAACGATTTATAAGGAAAAATTGAGAATTGTGAAAAAGCCCATTCTGTCATTGACTCCTTTGGCAATCTTATCAATCATTATTGGTTTTGTGCCGCAAACTGTAGATAATATCTATCTAGTGCCGCCCTTGGCTTTCTGTATGGGATTGGTGACAACCGCTTTTGGAGAAGTATCGGGTATTGCCTATAATAACGCTTTTATGACAGGAAATATCAAACGGACCATGCTGGCTTTTGGAGATTATTTCCGAACCAAGCACACTCCTTTTTTACGTGAAGGGATTATCTTTGTAAGCCTGCTTAGTAGTTTTGTCCTTGGCGTTGTCTTTTCAGCTTATTTGACGATTTTCTATCATGAAAAGACCATTCTTGGTGTTCCTATTATGATGAGTATTTTTTACCTCAGTATGCTTTTTGCTTCATGGCAGAAAAAAGTAAAAGAAAAAGCTTCATTTTAGGTGTTATTACTTGTAAGAAAATAGGAGATATGCTATACTTGAAGAGTTGACTATGCACGTTCCTGTGCAACCGCACGAACATCGTTGCTTGATTATTCAAGTTTAAGTGGTTTGTCCCACGATGCTAGGCGAGTCTTCACAAAAAAATCGGGGAAACCCATAAAAATCATAGGAGGTGCATAATGAGCACATACGCAATTATCAAAACTGGCGGAAAACAAGTTAAAGTTGAAGTTGGTCAAGCAGTTTACGTTGAAAAATTGAACGTTGAAGCTGGTCAAGAAGTTACTTTTAACGAAGTTGTTCTTGTTGGTGGTGAAAACACTGTTGTCGGAACTCCACTTGTTGCTGGAGCTACTGTAGTTGGAACTGTTGAAAAACAAGGAAAACAAAAGAAAGTTGTTACTTACAAGTACAAACCTAAAAAAGGTAGCCACCGTAAACAAGGTCACCGTCAACCATATACAAAAGTTGTCATCAACGCAATCAACGCTTAATTTTAAGGAGAACACATGATACAGGCAGTCTTTGAGAGAGCCGAAGATGGCGAGCTGAGGAGTGCGGAAATTACTGGACACGCCGAGAGTGGCGAATACGGCTTTGATGTCGTGTGTGCATCGGTTTCTACGCTTGCCATTAACTTTATCAATTCTATTGAGAAATTTGCAGGCTATGAACCAATCCTAGAATTAAACGAAGATGGAGGTGGCTATCTGATGGTTGAAATACCAAAAGATCTTCCTTCACACCAGAGAGAAATGACCCAGTTATTCTTTGAATCATTTTTCTTAGGTATGGCAAACTTATCGGAGAACTCTTCTGAGTTCGTCCAAACCAGAGTTATCACAGAAAACTAACACGGAGGAAAACATTATGTTAAAAATGACTCTTAACAACTTGCAACTTTTCGCCCACAAAAAAGGTGGAGGTTCTACATCAAACGGACGTGATTCACAAGCGAAACGTCTTGGAGCTAAAGCAGCTGACGGACAAACTGTAACAGGTGGATCAATCCTTTACCGTCAACGTGGTACACACATCTACCCAGGTGTAAACGTTGGACGTGGTGGAGACGATACTTTGTTCGCTAAAGTTGAAGGCGTAGTACGCTTTGAACGTAAAGGACGCGATAAAAAGCAGGTTTCTGTTTACCCAATCGCTAAATAAAAAGGTCCAGTGAACCTTTTTATCCCGAGCCTTAAAATATAAAGGCGAGGAAGCTAGAAGTAGCATTAAATAAGGCTTTCCGAGTTTTCGGAGAGCCTATTTTTTTATTTTGATACCCATTTTGGTACCCATATTTTAAAACCATATGTAAGAAGAGAATTTATCGGCTACTTTATTTTACAATGAAAAAATAGTTGAATGTAAAACTTTTACAATAATGAATTTTATAAGGGAATAAGATATTGTAAAAATTGCTAAGATTTGATATTATAATTGTATCTGAGTAAGGAAGCAGGAATATGGAAAGGAGTGAGCCTATATGAAAAAATTATCATAATGATAGTCTGTTCAATCTCTTTTCTTGTTTTATCTGCTTGCGTTAGTAACAAAAAACTTATTCTTCCTGAACCTGAAACGATCTCTGTAATTTCCCTGCAGAAAACAATCTCTGAAGATATTAAAACTATAACCAAGAGAGAAGAAATCTCAAAATTGATTGAGGAGATACAGAAACAGTCCAAATCTACAACTTTGGAGAGTTTCAATGATCAACCGACAAATGTTAAAGATTACATCATTATCAAATTCACTCATCAGAATGAAGAAAATGATAGTGTAGCCTATCTATATACTATGAAAGAAAAACAGTATATTGAGCAACCCTATGTTGGGATTTGGGAGGTAAGTCCAGATATAGCCAATAGGGTTGAAGAAGCTTATTCTAGTTGATTTATAGAATAAAAGAAATTTTTAGAGAGTTTTCTTGTATCATGTTTTAAACGGTAAATCAACAAGATTTGCTGTTTTTATTTGTTTGAAATAAAATGAGGACTGAAAAAAGATATCATTCTAATTCTTGTATTGGGGTATTAGAGTATTCGCTTAGACTTGAAAATTTCCAGACTTTTTTCCTTTTTGGAAAACTTCTAAAATATGGTATAATGAAAAGATAAAGAAGTTGGGGGTAGAAGATGAACATTCAACAATTACGCTATGTTGTGGCTATTGCGAATAGCGGTACTTTTCGTGAAGCTGCTGAAAAGATGTATGTTAGTCAGCCGAGTCTGTCTATTTCTGTTCGTGATTTGGAAAAAGAGTTGGGCTTTAAGATTTTCCGTCGGACCAGCTCAGGGACTTTCTTGACTCGTCGTGGTATGGAATTTTATGAAAAAGCGCAAGAATTGGTTAAAGGATTTGATATTTTTCAAAATCAGTATGCCAATCCTGAGGAAGAAAAGGATGAATTTTCCATTGCTAGTCAGCACTATGACTTCTTGCCACCAACCATTACGGCCTTTTCAGAGCGCTATCCTGATTATAAGAACTTTCGTATTTTTGAATCAACTACTGTTCAAATTTTAGATGAAGTAGCGCAAGGGCATAGTGAGATTGGGATTATCTACCTCAACAATCAAAATAAAAAAGGTATTATGCAACGGGTTGAAAAGCTAGGTCTGGAGGTCATTGAATTGATTTCCTTCCATACCCACATTTATCTCCGCGAGGGGCATCCTTTGGCTCAGAAAGAGGAATTGGTTATGGAGGATTTAGCTGATCTACCAACGGTTCGTTTCACTCAAGAGAAAGATGAGTACCTTTATTATTCAGAGAACTTTGTTGATACCAGTGCGAGCTCGCAGATGTTCAATGTGACAGACCGTGCTACTTTGAATGGTATTTTGGAGCGGACGGACGCTTATGCAACAGGTTCCGGATTTTTAGATAGTGACAGTGTCAATGGGATTACAGTCATTCGTCTCAAGGATAATTTGGATAATCGCATGGTCTATGTTAAACGTGAAGAAGTGGAGCTTAGTCAAGCTGGGAATCTTTTCGTAGAAGTCATGCAAGAATATTTTAATCAGAAGAGGAAATCATGAAAAAAAGAGGAATAGTGGTAGTCATTGTACTACTTTTGATTGGGCTTGATCAGTTGGTAAAATCCTATATCGTCCAGCAGATTCCACTGGGTGAAGTGCGCTCTTGGATTCCCAATTTCGTTAGCTTGACCTACCTGCAAAATCGAGGGGCTGCCTTTTCGATGCTACAAGACCAGCAGTGGTTATTTGCTATCATTACACTTGTCGTTATGGTAGGTGCCATTTGGTATCTACATAAGCACATGGAGGACTCACTCTGGATGGTCTTGGGTTTGACCTTGATTATCGCAGGTGGTCTTGGGAACTTTATTGACAGGATAAGTCAGGGCTTTGTTGTGGATATGTTCCACCTTGACTTTATCAATTTTGCAATTTTCAATGTGGCAGATAGTTATCTGACTGTTGGAGTGATTATTTTATTGATTGCAATGCTAAAAGAGGAAATAAATGGAAATTAAAATTGAAACTGGTGGCCTGCGTTTAGATAAGGCTTTGTCGGATTTGACAGAATTATCACGTAGTCTCGCGAATGAACAAATCAAATCAGGACAGGTCTTGGTTAATGGTCAAGTCAAGAAAGCTAAATACACAGTTCAAGAGGGTGATATCGTCACTTACCATGTGCCAGAACCAGAGGTTCTAGAGTATGTGGCTGAGAATCTTCCGCTAGATATCATCTACCAAGATGAGGATGTGGCCGTCGTTAACAAGCCTCAGGGAATGGTTGTGCATCCTAGTGCTGGTCATACTAGTGGAACTTTGGTCAATGCCCTCATGTATCATATTAAGGACTTGTCGGGTATCAATGGGGTTCTACGCCCAGGAATTGTTCATCGTATTGATAAGGATACGTCTGGCCTTCTCATGATTGCTAAAAACGATGAGGCGCATCTAGCACTTGCCCAAGAACTCAAGGATAAAAAGTCTCTCCGCAAATATTGGGCTATTGTTCATGGAAATCTGCCTAATGATCGTGGTGTGATTGAAGCTCCGATTGGCCGTAGTGAAAAAGACCGTAAGAAACAGGCTGTGACTGCTAAAGGGAAGCCTGCAGTGACCCGTTTCCACGTCTTAGAACGTTTTGGTGATTACAGCTTGGTAGAGTTGCAGCTAGAGACAGGACGCACTCATCAAATCCGTGTTCACATGGCTTATATTGGCCATCCAGTCGCTGGTGATGAGGTCTATGGTCCTCGCAAGACTTTGAAAGGACATGGACAATTTCTCCATGCCAAGACTCTAGGCTTTACCCATCCGAGAACAGGTGAGACCATGGAATTTATAGCAGATATCCCAGAGATTTTTAAGGAAACATTGGAGAGATTGAGAAAGTAAGAATGAAAAAGAAATTAACTAGTTTAGCACTTGCAGGTGCTTTTTTATGCTTGTCATTTCATGGGAATGTTCAAGCTCAAGAAAGTTCAGGAAATAAAATCCACTTTATAAATGTTCAGGAAGGTGGCAGTGATGCGATCATTCTTGAAAGTAATGGACATTTTGCCATGGTGGATACAGGAGAAGATTATGATTTCCCAGATGGAAGTGATTCTCGTTATCCATGGAGACAGGGTATTAATACCACTTACAAGCATGTTCTGACAGACCGTGTCTTTCGTCATTTGAAGGAATTGGGTGTACAAAAACTTGATTTTATTTTGGTAACCCATACCCACAGTGACCATATTGGAAATGTTGATGAATTACTGTCTACCTATCCAGTTGACCGAGTCTATCTTAAAAAATATAGTGATAATCGTATTACTAATTCTGAACGTCTATGGGATAATCTGTATGGATATGATAAGGTTTTACAGACTGCTTCCGAAAAAGGTGTTTCAGTGATTCAAAACATCACACAAGGAGATGCTCATTTTCAGTTTTGGGACATGGATATTCAGCTCTATAATTATGAAAATGAATATGATGAGAATGGAAATCTTAAACCTGTTTGGGATGATAATTCCAATTCCCTGATTAGTGTGGTAAAAGTCAATGGCAAGAAAATTTATCTTGGGGGCGACTTAGATAATGTTCATGGAGCAGAAGACAAGTACGGTTCTCTCATTGGAAAAGTTGATTTGATGAAGTTTAACCATCATTTAGATACAAAAAATTCTAATACAAAAAATTTTATAAGAAATTTGTCTCCTGAGATAATTGTTCAAACTTCCTCCTCACCAATTGGTTCGTATGATAGCGGTCAAGAAATAAATAGGGAATATATTAGCTGGATTGAATCAATGGGAATTCAACATATAAACGCAGCCAGCAAAGACTATGATGCGACAGTTTTTGATATTCGACAAGATGGTTTTGTCAATATTTCAACTTCCTACAAGCATATTCCAAGTTTTCAAGCTGGTTGGCATAAGAGTGCATATGGAAACTGGTGGTATCAAGCACCTGATTCTACAGGAGAGTATGCTGTCGGTTGGAATGAAATCGAAGGTGAATGGTACTACTTCAACCAAACGGGTATCTTGTTACAGAATCAATGGAAAAAATGGAACAATCGTTGGTTCTATTTGACAGACTCTGGTGCCGCTGCAAAAAATTGGAAGAAAATTGATGGAATCTGGTATTATTTCAACAAAGAAAACCAGATGGAAATTGGTTGGATTCAAGATAAAGAACAGTGGTATTATTTGGATGTTGATGGCTCTATGAAGACAGGTTGGCTTCAATATAAGGGGCAATGGTATTATTTTGCTCAATCAGGGGAAATGAAAACGAGCTGGGTAAAAGATAAAGAAACCTGGTACTATATGGATTCTACTGGTACCATGAAGACAGGCGAGATAGAAGTTTCTGGTCATCATTACTATCTAGAAGAATCAGGAGCTATGAAGCAAGGCTGGCTTAAAAAGGCAAATGATTGGTATTTCTACAAGACAGATGGTTCACGAGCTATAGGTTGGATTAAAGACAAGGATAAATGGTACTTCTTGAAAGAAAATGGTCAATTACTTGTGAATGGTAAGACACCAGAAGGCTATACTGTTGATTCAAGTGGTGCCTGGTTAGTGGATGTTCCGGTAGAGAAATCTGCTACAACTAGAGATACAAGTAACTCAGAAATAAAAGAATCCAATGAAGTAGTGAAAAAAGATCTTGAAAATAAAGAAACGAGTCAACACGAAAGTATTACAAGTTCTTCAACTAGTCAAGATTTGACTTTTTCAACTTCACAAAGCTCTAAAACGAGTGCAAATAAATCGGAATCAGAACAGTAGTAAAAAAGAAGGTTT
>NZ_JAPVZK010000044.1:0-10561 GCF_041432345.1 Streptococcus sp. 27098_8_103 | reverse complement strand
TGACTACTCTCTTGTAATCAGATTTTTATCTATTCTAGTTCATTTCTTTAAAGGCTGCTTCTGCATCCGCGTTGCTGATAACACCAAATTGAATCTTTCCAATCTTTCCTTGACTATCAATTAGATATTCTGTAGGAATACTTCGAATTTGATAAGCTTGGAATGTGGTTGCTTTTGTGTCATAAAGAACTGGGATATCTTTATAACCTTGATCTTGGAACCATTGTGGGAATTGCTCAACAGTTTTTTCACCTTGAATTCCTGGTGCAATGACACTAAGAATTTCGAAGTCACGATCTTGTTTTGCAGCTAATTCCATCAACTCAGGCATACTTTTCTTACATGGACCACACCATGAAGCCCAAAACTTCAAGTAGACTTTTTTCCCCTTATAATCAGATAATTTAACTTCTTTACCATCCATAGATTGCAAGGTGAAATCTGGAGCCTCTTTCCCAACAGCAATTTGTTGTACAGTCGTTTGTTGCTGTTGTTTTGTGGATTGTTGTGGAGCTTGAGTCTTTTTAGTCTCTTCCTCACCACAGGCCATCAATACAACTAATGACAAAAGGCTTAAGCCAGCAAACATTACTTTTTTCATCTTTTTCTCCTTTATTCAAAAATTCCAGCTAGAACATTTACTTGTCCTAATAGTAACAAAATTCCCATTAAAATAATGAGGAAACCACCAATTTTCTTCAGTAGCATCATATGACGTTTAATTTTACTAAAATAAGGCATTACTACACCTGAAGCTAGAGCCAAAACCAAGAAAGGAATGGCCATCCCCAGAGTGTAAATTAAGGTATAGATAGCTCCTTGCCAAGCACCATTGCCTCCAGAAGCCGCAAGCGCTAAAACAGAACTTAAAACTGGACCAATACAAGGCGTCCAACCAAAGCTAAAAGTAATACCGAGTAAAAAGGCCGACCAATAATGATTGGCTTCTGATTTCTTAAAAGTAAAGCTTTTTTGAACCTCTAATTTCTTAAAATGAAAAATTTCCATCTGGTGAAGGCCTAAAATGATAATAATTGTTCCCATGGTGTAACGAAACCAATTGGCATAGAGAATATTACCAAAGTAACCAGCACCAAAGCCTAAAATAAAGAAAATGAGAGAGATACCTGCGATAAAGCAAAGAGTTCGAATCAGACCTGACCAGACAACCTTTCTCCCAAACAAAGAAAAGCTTTTTGCACTTTCCTGATCATCCAATAAAATTCCAGTATAAACAGGTAACAGAGGAAAAATGCAGGGGGAAAAGAAGGACAAGATCCCTGCTAAAAAAACGGAGATTGAAAATACTATCGTTTCCAATAAAAAACCAACTTTCTTAATAATTCTAATCCTATTTTACTATAATCAATTTCATTTGTATGATTTCTGCTACGCAAATTGAATTAGTCTGTATTTGAAAGATTTTCCGGTACTAGTTCATTCAGATTCTAGCCCCCAAAATGTCCCAAAAGCAAAAGAAAAGGGCTCTATAATATTTGTAGTGGGTAAATCCCCTATGGATATTATGGAGCCTATTTTGTTGTAGAAAAAAAGTCCCATATGACCTATAATGAAAAGCGACAAAACTATCATTAGAAAGATTCATATGGAACAATTACATTTTATCACAAAACTGCTCGATATTAAAGACCCAAACATCAAGATTCTAGATATCATCAATATGGATACCCACAAAGAAATTATCGCTAAGCTGGATTATGAGGCTCCATCTTGTCCTGATTGTGGAAGCCAAATGAAAAAATATGACTTTCAAAAACCGTCTAAGATCCCTTACCTCGAAACGACTGGTATGACTACTAGAATTCTCCTTAGAAAGCGTCGGTTTAAGTGCTATCAGTGCTTGAAAATGATGGTCGCTGAGACTTCCCTCGTCAAGAAGAATCACCAAATCCCTCGTATTATCAACCAAAAAATTGCTCAAAAGTTGATTGAAAAGACTTCTATGACCGATATTGCTCATCAGTTGGCCATTTCAACTTCAACTGTCATCCGCAAGCTCAATGACTTCTACTTTGAGTGTAATTTTAGACATCTGCCTGAGATTATGTCTTGGGATGAGTATGCCTTTACCAAGGGAAAGATGAGTTTCATTGCGCAAGATTTTGATAAGCTCAATATCATCACTGTTCTTGAGGGTAGAACACAAGCCGTCATTCGAGATTACTTTCTTAAATATGATAGAGCCGTCCGATGTCGAGTGAAAATCATTACTATGGATATGTTTAGCCCTTACTATGACTTGGCTAAACAGCTTTTTCCAAACGCTAAAATCGTGTTGGATCGTTTCCATATTGTCCAACACATGAGCCGTGCTATGAGTCGTGTGCGTATCCAAATCATGAATCAGTTTCATCGAAAATCTCATGAATACAAAGCTGTCAAGCGTTACTGGAAACTCATTCAACAGGATAGTCGTAAACTTAGCGATAAACGTTTTTATCGTCCTACTTTTCGTATGCACTTAACCAATAAAGAGATTCTTGACAAGCTTTTGAGCTATTCAGAAGACTTGAAACACCACTATCATCTCTATCAACTCTTGCTTTTCCACTTTCAGAATAAGGAGCCGAAGAAATTCTTTGGACTCATTGAGGACAATCTAAAGAAGGTTCATCCTCTTTTTCAGACTGTCTTTAAAACCTTTCTAAAGAACAAAGAGAAAATCGTCAACGCTCTTCAGTTACCCTATTCTAACGCAAAACTGGAAGCGACAAATAATCTCATCAAACTTATCAAGCGCAATGCCTTTGGTTTTCGGAACTTTGAAAACTTCAAAAAACGGATTTTTATCGCTCTGAATATCAAAAAAGAAAGGACGAAATTTGTCCTTTCTCGAGCTTAGCTTTTCTTCAACCCACTACAGTTGACAAAGAGCCAAGAAAAGCCTGTCACACAAGCTCAAATGCTTGATATGATAGGCTTTTTGAAGGTTGATTATTTAACAGCGTCTTTAAGAGCTTTACCAGCTTTGAATGCTGGAACTTTAGAAGCTGCAATTTTGATTTCTTTACCAGTTTGTGGGTTGCGACCTTTACGTGCAGCACGCTCACGAACTTCAAAGTTACCAAAACCGATCAATTGAACTTTTTCACCAGCTGCAAGGTACTCAGTTACTGCTGCGAATACAGCTTCAACTGCTGCCGCTGAGTCTTTCTTAGTCAATTCTGTAGCTTCTGCTACTTTAGCGATCAAATCTTGTTTGTTTGCCATGTTAATGATTCCTCCAAATTAATTTCTAATTAACAAATATAATCATATCCTAAAATCCCTTTTAGGTCAAGTTAAAAACGCTATTTCTTCCCATTTTCTTTATTTTTTTAGGAGTGGTAACGTACCAAAATAGCCCAAGCATTCTCACCTGTGTGCGTTTGAATAATGGAACCCGTTTCCAAAACAGAAATTGGCTGTTCAACATAAGCTTGTAAGCTTTCTTTCATCTCTTTTGCCCAATCAGCACTACCAGAATATGAAATTCCAATCTCTGCTACAGAACGTTCAGCGAGTGATGTTCTCAACTCATCCAACCATTTTTTAAAAGTTTTAGCACCACGACCTTTAACCATTGGCTGCAATTCATGGTCCTTCATCTGCATGACAACACGGATATTAAGAAGAGAACTCAACAATCCAGTTACACGGCCAATTCGTCCACCTTTAACAAGATTTTCCAAAGTTGAAACACCAATATAAAGTTCTGTGTGGTTTTTAACCTCTTCAACGTGAGATAAAATTTCCGCCATATCTTTGCCTTCTTGTGCTAACTTCGCAGCCTCAACAACTTGGAATTTCAGGGCTTGGTCAGTAAAGGAACTATCGATAACTGTCACATCGGCAGTAGATAAACTAGCACCTTGGCGTGCTGCTTCTACCGTACCAGAAAGAGCATGGGACATATGAATAGCAAGAATCTGGCTACCATCTTTGCATAGGTCCTCAAAAACTTCAGCGAAGACACCTACAGGCGGTTGACTTGTCTTAGGAAGATTCTTACTTGCTTGCATCAACTGAAGAAATTTACCTTCTTCTTTCAAATCAGCATCAGAATAAACAACATTATCAATCATTACAGATAATGGAACAATTGTAATATCTAATTGTTTTACGAGTTCAGGTTCAATAGTAACAGATGAATCGGTTACAATCTTAATTTTTGTCATAGTATCAATCTTTCTATTTTAGGATTCAGATTGGTTTTCTTACTTCTAATTATATCAAAAAAAGATTAAAAATCCTAATGGAGTCAATCAAATTTTCCGTAAAAATTTGATATAATCAACTTATAAGAAAAGAGGTGTCCTATGATTAAAAAAATTTACCCCATTTTTACCATTTTACTAGGTGCTGCTATTTATGCTTTTGGTCTGACTTATTTTGTAGTTCCTCATCATCTCTTTGAAGGAGGGGCGACAGGTATTACCCTTATCACCTTTTATCTTTTTAAAATCCCTGTTTCGCTCATGAACTTGCTGATTAACATTCCCCTTTTCATCCTAGCTTGGAAGATTTTTGGAGCAAAATCTCTCTATTCTAGTTTGCTTGGAACCTTAGCTTTGTCCGCCTGGTTGGCTTTTTTTGAGCGTATTCCCCTTCATATTGATCTTCAAGGTGATTTACTAATCACTGCCCTTATAGCTGGGATTCTATTGGGAATTGGTCTTGGAATTATCTTTAATGCTGGAGGTACAACTGGTGGTACTGATATTCTTGCTCGTATTCTCAATAAATACACTCATATATCAATGGGAAAATTGCTCTTTATCTTAGATTTTTGTATTCTCATGCTTATTCTCCTAATCTTCAAGGATTTGAGATTGGTTTCCTACACACTCTTATTTGATTTTATCGTTTCTCGTGTCATTGATTTGATTGGAGAAGGTGGCTATGCTGGTAAAGGATTTATGATTATCACAAAACGTCCTGACCAACTTGCTAAAGCGATTAATGATGACCTAGGAAGAGGCGTTACTTTTATTTCTGGTCAAGGCTACTATAGTCAAAAAGATTTGAAGATTATCTACTGTATTGTCGGTAGAAATGAGATTGTGAAAATGAAGGAAATGATTCATCGAATCGATCCTCAAGCCTTTATAACCATTACAGAAGCCCATGAAATCCTTGGAGAAGGATTCACCTTTGAAAAAGAATAAAAAGAGGTAGTGTAGTGACCTCAAAAGTTAGACTTATTCATCTATCTTTTAGGTTACAAACAACCTCTTTTTTGTTTACTCAATCTCTTAAGACCAATTCCGAGCTACTTCTTCATCAGCCTTTAACTGATCCACTAATTGGTCAACTGAGTCAAATTTGGTCATATCTCGAATGCGATCAAGCCAATAAACCATGACGGTTTCCCCATAAATATCTTGATTAAAATCAAAAATATTGACTTCAAAACGTGCTTCTTCTCCATCGAAGGTCACATTTTTCCCGACACTAGCCATAGCACGATACTTCTGTCTTTGAATCTCAACATCAACGACATAAACGCCATCTGCTGGCATATAAGTACGATCTAAAAGCACCAAATTCGCTGTCGGATAACCAATCGTACGACCACGAGCATTGCCATGAACCACCATACCTCTTGATGGAAGCGGTGCCCCCAAAAGTTCTCCTGCTTCTTTCACATTTCCATCTAAAATAGCTTGACGGATACGAGTTGAACTAATCTTTCCTTTCTCATCTTCTACAGGTGGAACGATAATGACTTCTCCATCAAAGTAATCCTTTAAGTCTTCTGCCGTTTTTTGGTCAGAACCAAATGTATAGTCAAAACCTGCAACAATAATTTTAGCATTCATAGCCTTAATATAGGTTGCAAAAAATTCTTCTGCC
Source organism: Streptococcus sp. 27098_8_103 (assembly GCF_041432345.1). Lineage (GTDB taxonomy): Bacteria > Bacillota > Bacilli > Lactobacillales > Streptococcaceae > Streptococcus > Streptococcus mitis_BV. Next base: position 4,705 of record NZ_JAPVZK010000044.1, on the reverse strand, counting down.
GTGAGACTAGCAAATTTGCTACTAAAATCAAGGAGATACAATTCTTCTACGCCTTCACGCTTTAATTTTCTCTCACGTTCAGCAGGGTTCAAAATATGCAAAAACAAATCCGGATGATAAGGCTCTAAAGCAATCTTTGGAGATTCATTAAAGGTCATAACTACGATAGGCAATAAATCCTTTCTCGCAGTCTTGTTGGCAACACGAAATAGTTCTTGATGTCCCTTATGTATACCATCAAAATAGCCGAGAACAACGACCGAATCGGATGGTGTGCCAATATCTTTTTGATTTTTTATAGGAATAGTAATAATCATAAAATAATTATATCATAGTGACAGCTATTTCTGGAACAGAAAATCTGAAATGTCGTTTTTTTAAGCTAAAGTGTACCATTTTATAAGAATTTTTTTTAATATCTTAATAAATAACAAGAGATTGAGGGAAGAGTCTTGAAATCAGAAAAACGCATCACATCAGCCCTTAAAACTTGATACAATGCGTTTTAATATGAGAAAATATACTGGATTTTTTCAAAACGAACTTCCAGCAGTCTTTTCACTTTTTATTAATAAGTCCCTTCTTCACCTTGGCTAGTCAAGATAACAGGTCCATCTTTCGTAATGACAAATTGGTGTTCATACTGACATGACAATCCACCGTCAATGGTCTTATGCGCCCAACCGGTCTTCATATCTGTATCAATTTCCCAGTCACCTGTATTGATCATTGGTTCAATAGTCAAGACCATTCCTTCACGGAGACGGAGCCCACGACCTGCAATACCATAGTTAGGAACCATTGGCTCTTCATGCATAGTTGGGCCAACACCATGACCAACCAAATCACGCACTACACCGTAACCACGACTTTCAGCGTATTCTTGAATGGCTGCACCAATATCACCAATACGGTTCCCAACAACAGCTTGCTCAATCCCCTTATACATGGCTGCTTTAGTTACATCCATCAGATTTTTCACTTCTTCGGACGGTGTACCAACGGCGTAAGCCCAACATGAGTCTGCTAGACCACCAGAATAGCTCTGAGTGTATTTTTTCATTTGCTCGACATTGTTGAAGTTTAATTTTGAGACATTCAGGTCAGATTTAGCAATTGGACCTCCCAAAACCATATCAACTTTGAGCAAATCACCATCTTTCAAGATATAGTGACGAGGGAAAGCATGAGCCACTTCGTCATTAAGAGAGCAACAGGTAGCATAAGGATAGTCCATCATAGCACCGTCAACTCCAATCTGAAGCGGAAGGAAATTTTCTTCCTTACAACGACGGCGAACGTATTCTTCAACTTCCCACATATCTACGCCAGGCTTAATCAAATCACGCAAGCCAATATGGATACTTGCTAAAAAATCACCGGCCTTATCCATAGCTTCGATTTCACGAGCTGATTTTAATGTTATCATTTTTTCTCCTAGTTTCTAATTAATTTTAACGGTTACATTTGCTTTTGAAACAATCTGGTGACCATGATAAATATCGTAATCAATAATAGCTGACCGTCTCGTATGATGGATAATACGGGCTTGAATGCGCAGTATATCATCTATCTGAACAGCCTGCAAAAAGTAAATTAGCATCTGCTCGATAATGAGATTGCGCCCACTATTCACAACTAAATCTTGGGTCATGTGGGTCAGAATTTCTGCCAATACACCATTAGCCAAAACTCCGTTTTTCTCAAGCATAAAGGGTTCCACTGTAATGACTACTTCATCATGGTGGTAAGAAAGTTTTTGACCAATTTGCTCAGAAAAAGTAGGTAGAGCAGAAACTTGGGAACGACTCATCTTCTCCATGACATCTCGTCGTGTCACAACTCCAAGCAAGGTTTGATTATTTCGAACAACCGGTACCATTTCAAAGTCTTCTGCAATCATCCGTTGACTCACATTGGCAATATTTGTCGATAATCCAACTAAAAATAGATTACGAGACATGACCTTATCAATTGTCGTACTTGGTGACTTATCACCAGCGTCTCTCATGGTTACAACACCAACAACAACCTGGTGTTGATTGATAACTGGGAAACGACTGCTACGATTCTTACGAACTAAGTCCAAATAATCTTTGACTGTGTCTGTTTCCCTCAGAAAACCATACTCATGACTTGGGCGATAAAGTTTCTCAACTGTCAGAATATCAGTCTTGATTTGTACATTTGACAGGGCTTTATTTATCATGGTCGCAATGGTAAAAGTGTCATTCTTACTTCTCAGAACAGGAATCCCCTTTTGATTGGCCAGTTTAAGCACATCATCATGGACCTGAAATCCACCTGTAACCAGAACTGCATTTTCATTTTCCAGCGCTAGTAATTGGATACGGGTACGGTCTCCGACAATCAAAAGTCCCCCATCATGAAGGTAAGACAAGATGTTTTGTTCGGTCATAGCACCGATTGAAAACTTGCTAAATTCTCTTTCTAAACCTTCTTGTCCAGCTAACACCTCAGAAGAAGTTACTTCTGCAATTTCTGCATATGTTAATCTTTCGATAGCAACTTTCTTCGATTTAACGCGAATTGTTCCACTACGGGGACGAGTCTCCACAATTCCACGATTTTCAGCTTCCTTGATGGCCCGATAAGCAGTTCCATCACTGACTCCGAGATGATTGGAAATACTACGAACACTGACCCTTTTCCCAACAGGTAATTCTTCCAAATAGCTTAGAATTTCTTGGTGTTTACTCATTAAACTCTCCCTTTACAAAGCGAAATTCAAGATAATCTCGCATTTTCCTTGTATAGCGATCACTGCCTTTAAACTGACGGAACAAACTAAATCCAGACTTAAGAGCAACCTTTTGACTAGCTTCGTTTTCTAGATGGGTAATGATGGATAATTGTTTTAAGTCAAATTCTTCAAAAGACAGCTGACAAATTTTTCTAACAACCTCTGTCATAAAGCCTTGCGACCAAGCCTCTTTTTTTAAAAAATAACCAAGTTCTGCTTCTTTTTTAATTTCGTCTAGCTTTTCAAACTTGATTGAACCAATCATTTTTTCAGTTTTCTTGTCACAAATAGCCCATACTCCTAATGGAGATTTCATAAAATAATTGGCCAGTGCATATTGACTCTCTTCGAGACTAGCTTGACTTGGAAAAATAAATTGAAGATTTTCTGGATTCGAAGCTATCTCATAAAAATCCTGGCTATCACTAAAAAAGAAAGGACGCAAATACAAGCGATCCGTTTCAAAAAAAGAAAACATTGCTAATTTGGTCCAAATATTCATAAACACCTCTACGGTTTAATCCTCAACAAGTCTAATATCCGCTCCTAGATTACGTAATTTTTCGATAATATCAGAATAACCACGTAAGATAAACTCGATATTGGTAATTTCAGTTTGTCCCTCGGCCATCAAACCAGCAATAACTAAAGCTGCACCAGCTCTCAGGTCAGTCGCTTTAACACTTGCTCCACGTAAACCACGTCCACCTGTGTATAAAATATGACCATTTGTTGTTGATATATCTGCGTCCATTTTAGCTAATTCAAAAACATGGTTTACACGTTTTTCGTAAATCGTATCAACAATTGTACCACGACCATTAGCTGTTAGCAAAAGAGGAGTAATCGGTTGTTGCAAATCAGTTGCAAAGCCTGGATAAGGAGCCGTCTTAATATTAATTGCTTTCAAATTAGACTGTTCTTCGACAAAAATACTATCCTCGGATACAGTCATTCGAACTCCCATTTCCTCTAACTTAGCAATAAATCCTTCTAGGTGTTCGTATAATACATTATTGATACGAATTCCCTTACCAACTGCAGCAGCTAAAGATATATATGTTCCAGCTTCAATACGGTCTGGAATTACCTGATGACGAGTTCCATGTAATCTGTCAACACCATCAATAATAATGATATTTGTTCCTGCACCACGGATATGGGCACCCATATTATTCAATAGGGTAGCAACATCAATAATCTCAGGTTCACGAGCTGCATTTTCAATAATCGTACGGCCATTTGCTTTAACAGCAGCAATCATCGTATTGATCGTCGCACCAACACTAACTGTATCCATGTAAATACTTGCACCATGAAGTCCCGTTTCTTTGGCAGATAACTTCATGTTATCTCCCTCGTAGCTAACAGTTGCTCCCATAGCTTCAAATGCCTTAAGGTGTAGGTCAATCGGACGAGGGCCAAGATCACATCCTCCCGGTAAACCAACTGTTGCTTCACCAAAGCGGCCTAAGAGGCTCCCATAAAAATAGTAAGATGCACGAAGATTGTTAATTTTACCATAAGGCATTGGAATATTTTGAACACCTCTTGGATCAATCTCTAACACATCATCATAACGCTTAACAGTAGCTCCCATCAATTCCATAATTTCGACAAGACTAGCAACATCAGAAATATCTGGTACACAATCCAAAGTCACAACATCATCAGCTAAAATAATAGCTGGAATCAAAGCTACTACACTATTTTTTGCGCCACTAATGGTAATCTCACCTTGCAGGGGCAAGCCACCATTGATAACAATTTTTCTCATTTTAAATTTTTAATACTCTTTCAAAATTTCTAAAAAGGTCCTACGTTAAAGTATATCATAAATTCACCCTTTTTTCCATCATTTTCAATTATATGGCTGAATCGTATTTGTTGGTAGCTGAGCTTTCTTAAAAAGTTTTGCCCCTTTTTTGCCCCCTAAATACA
>NZ_JAPVZK010000043.1:0-10699 GCF_041432345.1 Streptococcus sp. 27098_8_103 | reverse complement strand
CCATCAGGAAACACAGCCGTTATTCCAGCAGCAGACTTAACTAAGACAGCAGAAGATACCTTTAAACAACGTCCATATGTACCATCAAATGGTGGAGGCAATAACAGTGGTAACGGTAACGGAACTACTAACAATGATGCAAAAGTGGATAAAGCGAAGTTAGAAGGTGCTATTCGTCAACTAGATGAATTGATCATCAAAGAATCAGCTAAGCTTGATGCAGAAACTGCAAAAGAAGCGAATGCATTATCAGCAGATGCTAAGAAAGTATTTGCCAATGCAGACGCAACTCAAGCAGAAGTGAATGCAATGGTTAAACGTATCGAAAACTTCATGGCGAAAGTTGCTTCATCAACTGATCATGCAACTCCAGCTAATGACCAAGCTGCCCAAACACCAGCTGTAGCTCCAGCTACTGCTCAAGCAGCAGCTAATGCTGGTCAAACAGCATCAGCACAAGCAAATGCGCGTAAAGCAGCTAAAGAATTGCCAAATACAGGTACAGCAGATTCTACTGTAGCTATGGTAGCAGCAGCCGCAAGTGCATTACTTGGTCTTGGTCTTGCAGGTCGACGTCGTAAAGAAGATGAAGAAGCTTAATTGGTAGATTGTTTGATGAACATCAGACGATAAGTCCGATTTTCAAAGTTTAAACAAGTACCTCTCATAAGAAAATCTCCTAGCAGGAAAGCCTGCTAGGAGATTTTACTAGTGAATCAAATGATAGTTCGTTATTATATTATTTTAAGGCTGTCATATTGACATACAATTGAATTTTTGCTAGAATCCTTGCAGGAGGATACGTCTAATGAAAATAATAATAAAATTGATGCAAATCGCATTAGCAGTCTTTTTCTTTAGCTTACTGGCGACAAGTACAGTATTGGCGGATGATACTGATTCAGAGGGTTGGAAATTTGTCCAAGAAAACGGAAGAACCTACTACAAGAAGGGGGACCTCAAAGAAACCTACTGGCGAGTGATTGATGGCAAGACCTATTATTTTGATCATGTATCAGGAGAAATGGTTGTCGGCTGGCAATATATCCCGTTTCCATCTAAAGGTAGTACAATTGGTCCTTACCCAAATGGTTTGAGATTAGAATCTATGCCAATGCCAAGATGGTATTACTTTAATCAAAATGGGGTACTACAAGAATTTGTTAGCAAGCAAGTTTTAGAAGCAAAAACTGCTACAAACACCAACAAACATCATGGGGAACAATATGATACCCCAGACGAAAAACGTGTTTATTATTTTGAAGATCAGCGTAGCTATCACACTTTAAAAACTGGTTGGATTTATGACGAAGGGCATTGGTATTATTTACAGAAGGATAGTGGCTTCGATGCTCGTATCGACAGTTTAACGGTTGGGGAGCTAGTGCGTGGCTGGATCCATGATAACTCAACTTGGTACTATCTCGATACAACAAGTGCTGCAATGCAAACTGGTTGGAAACAACTTGGCAATAAGTGGTACTACCTTCGTTCATCAGGAGCCATGGCGACGGGTTGGTATCAGGAAGGCTCAACTTGGTATTATTTAGATCAGCCAAATGGCGATATGAAAACTGGTTGGCAAAACCTTGGGAACAAATGGTACTATCTCCGTTCATCAGGAGCAATGGCAACTGGTTGGTATCAAGATGGTTCAACTTGGTACTACCTAAATGCAGGTAATGGCGATATGAAGACAGGCTGGTTCCAGGTCAATGGCAAATGGTACTATGCTTATAGCTCAGGTGCTTTGGCAGTGAATACGACCGTAGATGGCTATTCTGTCAACTATAATGGCGAATGGGTTCAATAATGAAAGAAGCGATTGTGAAGGAAACAATCGCTTTTTTTGTGAAAATATAATAAAATAGATAGGAAAGAATAAATACTTGTATGAAAAAATGAGACGGTTTTTTCGTCTAGTAAAAGGAAAAAATGACAAAAAAAGTTGGTGTCGGTCAGGCACATAGTAAGATTATTTTAATAGGGGAGCATGCGGTCGTTTACGGCTATCCTGCCATTTCCCTGCCTCTCTTAGAGGTGGAGGTGACTTGTAAGGTAGTTCCTGCAGCGAGTCCTTGGCGCCTCTATGAGGAGGATACTTTGTCTATGGCAGTTTATGCTTCTCTGGAGTATTTGAATATCAAAGAAGCCTGCATTCGCTGTGAGATTGACTCGGCTATCCCTGAAAAACGGGGAATGGGTTCGTCAGCTGCTATCAGCATAGCAGCCATTCGTGCGGTATTTGACTATTATGAGGCTGATCTGCCTCATGATGTACTAGAAATCTTGGTTAATCGGGCTGAGATGATTGCCCATATGAATCCAAGTGGTTTGGATGCTAAGACCTGTCTCAGTGACCAGCCTATTCGCTTTATCAAGAACGTAGGATTTACAGAGCTTGAGATGAATCAATCTGCCTATTTGGTCATTGCAGATACGGGCGTTTATGGTCACACTCGTGAAGCCATCCAAGTGGTTCAAAACATGGGCAAGGATGCCCTGCCGTTTTTGCATGCCTTGGGAGAATTGACCCAGCAGGCAGAAGATGCGATTTTACAAAAAGATGCTGAAGGACTGGGGCAAATCCTCAGTCAAGCGCATTTACATCTAAAAGAAATTGGTGTTAGTAGCCCTGAGGCAGATTCTCTGGTAGAAACGGCTCTTAACCATGGTGCTCTGGGTGCCAAGATGAGTGGTGGTGGGCTTGGAGGCTGTATCATAGCCTTGGCAGACAATTTGACACAAGCACAAGAACTAGCAGAAAGATTAGAAGAGAAAGGAGCTGTTCAGACATGGATAGAGAGCCTGTAACAGTACGTTCCTACGCAAATATTGCTATTATCAAATATTGGGGAAAGAAAAAAGAAAAGGAGATGGTGCCTGCTACTAGCAGTATTTCTCTGACTTTGGAAAACATGTACACAGAGACGACCTTGTTGCCTCTATCGACGGATGCGACTTCTGATGCATTTTATATCAATGGTCAGTTACAAAATGAGGCTGAGCATGCCAAGATGAGTAAGATTATTGACCGCTACCGTCCAGGTGGTGAGGGCTTTGTTCGTATTGATACTAAAAACAATATGCCTACCGCAGCGGGCTTGTCCTCAAGTTCTAGTGGTTTGTCTGCCTTGGTCAAGGCTTGCAATGCTTATTTCAAGCTTGGTTTGAATCGGAGTCAGTTGGCGCAGGAGGCTAAGTTTGCCTCAGGCTCTTCTTCTCGGAGTTTTTATGGACCACTCGGTGCCTGGGATAAGGATAGTGGGGAAATTTACCCTGTAGAGACAGACTTGAAACTAGCTATGATTATGTTGGTGCTAGAGGATAAGAAAAAACCAATTTCTAGCCGTGACGGGATGAAACTTTGTGTGGAAACTTCGACGACTTTTGACGACTGGGTGCGTCAGTCTGAGAAGGATTATCAGGATATGCTGGTTTATCTCAAGGAAAATGATTTTTCCAAGGTTGGGGAATTGACTGAAAAAAATGCCCTGGCTATGCACGCTACGACCAAAACTGCATCACCAGCCTTTTCTTATCTGACCGATGCATCTTATGAAGCCATGGACTTTGTCCGCCAGCTCCGTGAGCAAGGGGAAGCCTGCTACTTTACTATGGATGCTGGTCCCAATGTCAAAGTCCTATGTCAAGAGAAAGACTTGGAGCATTTATCAGAAATCTTCGTTCAACGTTATCGCTTGATTGTGTCAAAAACAAAGGATTTGAGTCAAGATGATTACTGTTAAAACTTGCGGAAAACTCTATTGGGCAGGTGAATATGCTATTTTAGAGTCAGGGCAGTTGGCCTTGATAAAGGCCATTCCCATCTATATGAAGGGGGAGATTGCTTTTTCTGATAGTTACCGTATCTATTCGGATATGTTTGATTTCGCAGTGGATTTGACGCCAAATTCTGACTATAGCTTGATTCAAGAAACGATTGCTTTAGTGAAAGATTTCCTAGTTTATCGAGGTCAAACTTTAAGACCTTTTTCTCTAGAAATCCGTGGAAAAATGGAACGAGAAGGGAAAAAGTTTGGTTTAGGTTCTAGTGGCAGCGTCGTTGTCTTGGTTGTCAAGGCTTTACTGGCTCTGTATGATGTTTCTGTTGATCAGGAGCTCTTGTTCAAGCTGGCTAGCGCGGTCTTGCTCAAGCGAGGCGACAATGGTTCTATGGGGGACCTTGCCTGTATCATTGCAGAGGATTTGGTTCTCTACCAGTCATTTGATCGCCAGAAGGTGGTAGCTTGGTTGGAAGAAGAAAATTTGGCGACAGTTTTAGGGCGTGAGTGGGGCTTTTCAATTTCGCAAGTGAAACCAACTTTAGAATGTGATTTCCTAGTGGGATGGACCAAGGAAGTGGCTGTGTCTAGTAACATGGTCCAGCAAATCAAGCAAAACATCAATCAGAGTTTTTTAACTTCCTCAAAAGAAACGGTGGTTTCTTTGGTAGAAGCCTTGGAGCAGGGGGAATTAGAAAAAATTATCGAGCAAGTAGAAGTAGCCAGTAAGCTCTTAGAAAGCTTGAGTGCAGATATTTACACGCCTTCGCTTAGACAGTTGAAAGAAGCCAGTCAAGATTTGCAATCTGTTGCCAAGAGTAGCGGTGCTGGTGGTGGTGATTGTGGTATTGCCTTGAGTTTTGATGGGCAATCAACTAAAAACCTAAAAAACCGTTGGGCCGATCTGGGGATTGAGCTCTTATACCAAGAAAGGATAGGACATGACGACAAATCGTAAGGATGAGCACATCCGCTATGCCCTTGAGCAGAAAAGTTCCTATAATAGCTTTGATGAGGTGGAGTTGATTCATTCTTCCTTGCCTCTTTACGACCTGGATGAAATCGATCTGTCGACAGAGTTTGCTGGTCGAAAGTGGGACTTTCCTTTCTATATCAATGCCATGACGGGTGGAAGCTATAAGGGAAGAGAAATCAATCAAAAGCTGGCTCAAGTGGCGGAAGCCTGTGGTATTTTATTTGTAACGGGTTCTTATAGCGCAGCCCTCAAAGATTCAACAGATGACTCTTTTTCTGTTAAGTCTAGTCATCTAAATCTCCTTCTTGGAACCAATATTGGATTGGATAAGCCGGTTGAACTTGGTTTGCAGACTGTGACGGAGATGAATCCTTTACTTTTACAAGTGCATGTCAATGTCATGCAGGAATTGCTCATGCCTGAGGGAGAAAGGAAGTTCAGATGCTGGCAATCGAATCTAGCAGACTATAGCAAGCAAATCTCTGTTCCGATTGTCCTCAAGGAAGTGGGCTTTGGAATGGATGTGAAGACCATCGAGAGAGCCTATGAATTGGGCGTTCGAACCTTTGATCTGTCAGGTCGTGGTGGCACCAGCTTTGCTTATATCGAAAATCGTCGCAGTGGCCAGCGTGATTACCTTAATCAATGGGGGCAATCTACTATGCAGGCCCTTCTCAATGCCCAAGACTGGAAAGACAAGGTAGAACTCTTGGTCAGTGGAGGGGTTCGCAATCCGCTGGATATGATTAAGTGCCTGGTCTTTGGTGCCAAGGCTGTAGGCCTGTCACGTACCGTTCTGGAATTGGTTGAAAGCTACACGGTTGAAGAAGTGATTAGCATCATCCAAGGCTGGAAAGCAGATCTACGCTTGATCATGTGTGCCCTTAATTGTGCAACCATAGCAGATTTACAAAAAGTAGACTATCTTCTTTATGGAAAATTAAAAGAAGCAAAAGATCAGATGAAAAAGGCGTAACCACCGCCTTTTTTTCCATCCTCAGACTGAGGTGACTTTTTTGAATTGTGATAAAATAGAAGGGAGAGGATGCACCTATGAGAAAATTTAAGATCTTTTTATTTATCGAAGCCTGTCTTCTGACAGGAGCTCTGATTTTGATGGTATCAGAGCATTTTTCGCGTTTTCTGCTGATTCTATTCCTCTTTTTGCTTTTGATTCGCTATTACACTGGTAAAGAGGGCAATAATCTTCTTTTAGTGGTGGCAACCATTCTCTTCTTTTTCATCGTCATGCTCAATCCCTTTGTGATTCTAGCCATTTTTGTTGCGGTTATATACAGTCTCTTTCTTCTTTATCCGATGATGAATCAGGAAAAAGAGCAGACAAATTTGGTTTTTGAAGAGGTGGTGACGGTTAAGAAGGAGAAAAATCGTTGGTTTGGAAATCTCCATCATTTTTCAAGCTACCAAACTTGCCAGTTTGATGATATCAATCTCTTTCGTCTCATGGGTAAGGACACCATTCATCTGGAGAGGGTCATCCTAACCAATCATGATAATGTCATTATTCTCAGAAAGATGGTAGGAACGACCAAAATCATTGTGCCTGTAGATGTGGAAGTCAGTCTTAGCGTTAACTGTCTCTATGGGGATTTGACTTTTTTCAATCAGCCCAAGCGAGCCCTTCGCAATGAACACTATCATCAGGAAACGAAAGACTATCTCAAGAGTAATAAGAGTGTCAAGATTTTCTTGACCACTATGATTGGAGATGTGGAGGTGGTCAGAGGATGAAAAAACAAGCTTATGTAATCATTGCTCTTACCTCTATCCTGTTTGTCTTATTTTTCTCCCACAGCTTGCTGGAAATCCTTGATTTTGACTGGTCTATTTTCTTGCAGGATGTCGAAAAAACAGAAAAATTTGTCTTTTTGTTGTTGGTATTTAGCATGTCCGTGACCTGCCTCTTAGCCCTGTTTTGGCGAGGTGTTGAAGAGCTTTCTCTAAGAAAAATGCAGGCTAATCTCAAGCGTTTATTGGCAGGGCAAGAAGTGGTTCAGGTTGCAGATCCAGACTTGGATGCCAGTTTCAAGTCCTTGTCAGGTAAACTTAATCTTCTGACAGAGGCACTTCAAAAGGCTGAAAATCACAGTCTTGATCAGGAAGAGGAAATCATCGAGAAGGAAAGAAAGCGGATTGCTCGGGATTTGCACGATACAGTTAGTCAAGAGTTGTTTGCGGCTCACATGATTTTATCGGGTATCAGTCAGCAGGCTTTGAAATTGGATAGAGAAAAGATGCAGACCCAGTTGCAGAGTGTCACAGCTATTTTAGAAACGGCCCAGAAGGATTTGCGAGTCTTGCTCCTGCATTTGCGACCAGTTGAGCTGGAGCAGAAGAGTCTGGTTGAAGGAATTCAGATTCTTTTAAAAGAGCTTGAGGACAAGAGTGATCTTAAGGTTAGTTTCAAGCAAAATGTGACGCAATTGCCTAAGAAAATCGAGGAGCATATCTTCCGTATCCTGCAAGAGTTAATCAGCAATACTCTTCGCCATGCTCAGGCATCTTGTTTGGATGTATATCTCTATCAGACGGATTTTGAATTGCAACTGAAGGTGGTGGACAATGGGATTGGTTTTCAGCTAGGGAGTTTAGATGACCTGAGTTATGGACTCCGCAATATCAAGGAGCGGGTTGAAGATATGGCAGGGACGGTTCAGTTGTTGACAGCTCCCAAGCAAGGGCTGGCGGTTGATATCCGTATTCCCCTGCTAGACAAGGAATGATAAAGGAGTAAAGATGAGAATTTTACTAGTTGATGACCATGAAATGGTCCGATTGGGCTTGAAAAGCTACTTTGACCTCCAAGACGATGTAGAAGTTGTGGGCGAGGCAGCAAACGGGTCTCAAGGCATTGACTTGGCCTTGGAATTGCGTCCGGATGTTATTGTCATGGATATCGTCATGCCTGAGATGAATGGGATTGACGCGACCTTGGCCATCCTCAAAGAATGGCCCGAAGCTAAGATTTTGATTGTGACTTCGTACTTGGACAATGAAAAAATCATGCCTGTTTTAAATGCTGGTGCTCGAGGCTATATGCTCAAGACTTCTAGTGCAGACGAACTACTCCATGCTGTCCGTAAGGTGGCTGCTGGCGAGTTGGCCATTGAACAAGAGGTCAGCAAAAAAGTCGAATACCACCGCAATCACATAGAACTACATGAGGACCTGACTGCGCGTGAGCGAGATGTTCTCCAACTCATCGCTAAAGGATATGAAAATCAGCGTATCGCTGATGAACTTTTTATCTCTCTCAAGACGGTCAAGACTCATGTGTCCAATATCCTTGCCAAACTTGAAGTCAGCGATCGTACCCAGGCTGCAGTCTATGCCTTTCAGCACCACTTAGTGGGGGATGAGGAGTTCTAACAGATATGCAAAAATAATATTGGAGAAATGGCTGGGTTGAGTATCAAAGAAGTGAGTAAATACCTCTAGCACAATAAAATATTTTTTTCACAATATTTTTATGTTATTTATTGACATTCATTTTATAGAGGAGTAGAATAGAGTTATAAAAAGATAAAACAATATATTAAATATAAGAATGATATATAAAATCCAAAAGGAGGTTACAGGTATGTCTCCGTAAATTATCAAAATAAGGTCACTAGAGCGTTAAGGAATTTTGAAGAAAGGATTTTTGTCATGAAAAAATATATTACTTATGCAGCTTTATTACTTACTTCAGGAGCTTTGTTATCAACTACTTATGTAGTTAGTGCAGAAACTACAACGTCTACTACTAAAGTGACTACATCACAAACAACTTCACAGTATACAAGCGAGAAAGAAGCAATTGATCAACTTGTTAAAGAAGGTAAAATTAAGGTTGAAGATGCAGAAAAAGTTAAGTTGGTAGGATTTTCTCCTAGAGAATTAACGCAAGTAGAAGGCAATCAAGAAAAAATAGCATTTAATCAAAATAGAGATGATAAAGGAACCTGGATGCAAACAGATGGCCGCTGGTGGTTCAAATATACTTCAGGTGGGTATGCTAAACATTGGGAATTGTTAGATGAGAAATGGTATTATTTTGATGATCAAGGTTGGATGAAATCAAATGAATGGATTAATCCAGGTGGCAAGTGGTATTATCTGTCAAATGATGGTGCTATGCTAACTGGTTACAATCGAGTTGGAGGCACCCCTTATTTCTTTAGGACAAGTGGAGATCTAGTTGAAAATAAAGGAGAAGCTGTAGCTGAATATGCTAAGACGTTTGCAAATAAAATTCCTGTCTTGCCATATAAGCCTGCTGGTAGAGACCTTACTGTAGGTGTTGACTGTTCTGGATTTACATATGCCATATATAAAAATTTTGACATTGATTTAGGAACTACTACTGGAACTCAATTTAATCAAGGAATTGATGTAACTGGTAGTGAAAAACCTGGAGACTTAATTTTCTTTAATAATCTTGCGCATGTGGGAATTAATATTGGCGGTAACCAAGTGGTCCACGCAAATTCTGTAAGAAAATTTGTAAACATAACTAACAATGAATACATTGGATCTATTGACGGAGCTAGACGAGTTTGGTAACAATAAAATTTAAATGTCATAAATAATTTGTTACTAATTGGAGGAAACGGCTATGAAAAAATCTAAACTACTTACACTTGGTTTGCTTGCAGGTGCTGGCCTACTATTGTCTATCAATCAAGTACAGGCTGCAGATACTTGGGTTAAAAATGGTGCTGACTGGAATCTTTCACAAGATGGTAGTCTAGCCCAAAATAAATGGGTACAAAATGCTGGTTCTTGGTATCACTTCGATGGTTCTGGTAAAATGCAGACAGGCTGGCTCAAAGATGGTAACACCTGGTATTCACTAGCAGATAGTGGTGCTATGCGCACTGGCTGGTACAAGGAAGGTAACACCTGGTACTCACTCGCAAATAGTGGTGCTATGCGCACAGGTTGGTACAAAGAAGGGTCTACTTGGTACTACCTAAAAGGCAGTGGCGCTATGGCAACAGGATGGGCGACTGCAAATGGTCAATGGTCTTACTTTGAAAAATCAGGTGCTATGGTAGCAGATAGAGCTGTTCCAGCCAGCGATGGGGAAAGTTATGTCATTGGTAAGGATGGTTATATGTTAACCAGACTTCCAAGTGAAGTTGAACAAGATCCTTTTGATGATACAGTTATTACAGATATCGTTACTTTGTCTGATGGTTATGACTATCACCTTGTTCATAAGAAAGATGGAGTTGTTATCGAAAAGAATGCCTGGTATATCAAACCTATTGTTGAACGTCTTTCTTATCAAAAGATTGGCGATATAAAACGAAATACTTTAGATGCCATTACTGATAATAAAAAACCAGGGGAAGAAATTGATCCTAAAGCTGTCATAAAGAATTTCCAAAACTTACCAAATAAGTATTACTTTGGAGCTGATGGACGTAAGGTTGCGAATCTACCAGAATTCACTACTCACTTCCCTATTCAAAAAGTTGGATCTGAACTTTATCTTAGAAATTCAAGTCCAGTTATTAGTCTAGACACATCTGGATTTACAATTAATGACAATAAACTTTATCTAAGAGATGCCAATGATCATAATGGTAAACTTGTAACTGGATATTTCATAATGTTTATGGACGGATTATTATCTAAAGATCACCATATTTTGGGCTATGCAGATGAATCTGGTGAAATCGTGAAGATGAAAGTTTTGCCTAATGATTTCCGTGATTATATTGAAAAAGGAATTTCCGGTTTTTATGGAGAAACTGTTCGATACGACAGTTCAACAGGAAATGTTTCTGTTGTTAAGTAAGACAAAACGAATCGCCTAATGAGGGATGTGTGGGCGATTCGTTTTTTACTGTAATCAGCCATCACTAAACATCTTTTATAAAATTATATTCGAAACCTAAAGAAAACTAAGAAGAAACTGTACCTTTCC
>NZ_JAPVZK010000042.1:0-10953 GCF_041432345.1 Streptococcus sp. 27098_8_103 | reverse complement strand
ATGATAGCTTGTGTTCTTCCTTCAAGAACAGTGATGATATTAAGATTATCAAAATTTTGAGCAATAAAACTCATCTTTCCCTTAGTGAAAGCATACTCGTCCCAAGACATAATCTCAGGGAGGTACGAAAAATCAGGCTTAAAACGGAAGTCATTCAGCTTGCGAATAACAGTTGATGTTGAAATGGCTAACTGATGAGCAATATCGGTCATAGAAGTCTTTTCAATCAACTTTTGCGCAATCTTTTGGTTGATAATACGAGGAATCTGATGATTCTTCTTGACGATAGAAGTTTCAGCGACCATCATTTTTGAACAGTGATAGCACTTGAAACGACGCTTTTTAAGTAGAATTCTAGTAGGCATACCAGTCGTTTCGAGGTAAGGGATCTTAGACGGTTTTTGAAAATCATATTTCTTCATTTGACTTCCGCACTCAGGGCAAGATGGAGCATTGTAGTCCAGTTTGGCGATGATTTCTTTGTGTGTATCCCTATTGATGATATCTATAAATTGGATATTAGGGTCTTTGATATCGAGTAGTTTTGTGATAAAATGTAATTGTTCCATATGAATCTTTCTAATGAGTTGTTTTGTCGCTTTTCATTATAGATCTTATGGGACTTTTTTTCTACACAAAAATCGGCTCTATAATATCTATAGGGGATTTACCCACTACAAATATTATAGAGCCCCATATTTTTGGTAAAAGTCAACTTTTACTTGTATGAAGGTTTTGGCTTCACGTAGGAGTTGAAGAAGTGTGGCACGGGTTTCAAATTCCTCTCTTGTCTTGGGTAGACTGCGGTTCCGGAAGACTTCCAGATAACGTTCAATTTCATCTAGCAAATCAGAAGCGGGATTGGTCTGGCTTAGTTGGCCTGCAATTTTTGAAAAGAGTTGGGCTAAAATCAGGCTCTCACTGGCAGCTAGGTGACAGGTGTTGATTTGCTGGGCCATATTTCGCAGGATACGACTTTGTCGCTGTCTCATCTCAAAGTAGTGAATATGGTAATCAGTCTGGTGAAAGAGGTGGTCTGAGTGATCCAAATAGACCAGTCTGAGGGCTTCTTCCAAAAGAGTGTCTAATTCTTCCACCAGCTGTGCTCGGTTGCGTCCGTCCCCTCTGGATAAATAATATTTGAAGCGCTGGAGAATATCTTTTAACTTTTCTTCTACCAATGTGTGGTAGTGATGAATTTCCTCTTCTCGTGAAGGCATGTAGAGATTGACAAGTAAGGCAAATCCTGTACCGATTGCAAAGAGAAGGAATTCATTGACTAGAAGCTCTGGAGAGGTTGATTTTTGCACCAAGAGATGGCTAACCAAAACGCTACTTGGTGTGATGCCAATTTCCCAGCCCATCTTGTAGGCTAGAGGCACATAGAGGGCCAGATAGAGGCCAAGACTCCAGATATGAAATCCGCTCAAGTGAAAAGTCAAAACACCAATAGCTAGAGCTAGAAGCATGGAAAAGAGCCGATTGCGGGCCAGTTTTAAGGTACTTCTACGGGTATCGGATAGGCTCAAGAGGGCGATGATTCCAGCCGAGACAGCTGAGGAGAGATTGAGAAAGTAAGCAAGAAGGCAGGCAAGACAGGTAGCTAAGATGAGCTTAGTCGTACGTTGGCTAATAGACATAAGGATTTCCTAGTAAGTTATAATAAAAGCGGAAAAGACAAGACCTGAGCAGGCTTGTCTTTATGAGTTATTTTTTACGGGCTGCTGCGTATTCGGCAACAGCAGTAAAGAGGACATCTGTTGAAGAGTTAAGGGCTGTTTCACATGAGTCTTGGATGACCCCAATCACAAATCCAACCCCAACAACTTGCATGGCAATATCGTTAGAAATACCAAAAAGGCTACAAGCAACTGGGATAAGAAGGAGGGATCCTCCGGCAATACCAGAAGCACCACAGGCTGAGATTGCTGCTACTACACTGAGGACAAAGGCTGTGGCAAAGTCAACAGGGATTCCAAGAGTATTTACTGCAGCAAGGGTTAAAACGTTAATAGTAATCGCTGCCCCTGCCATGTTGATAGTAGAACCAAGTGGGATAGAAACAGAATAGGTATCTGGATCCAGACCGAGGTCGTGGCAAAGTTTCATATTGACAGGGATGTTAGCCGCAGAACTACGAGTGAAGAAGGCTGTAACACCGCTGACACGCAAACATTTCCAAACGAGGGGATAAGGGTTTCTCTTCATAAAGAGGAAGGCAATCAATGGATTGACAACCAGAGCGACAAAGAACATAGTTGTCACCAAGAGGGCAAGCAAGATTCCGTAGTTAGCTAGGCTTCCGATTCCCTTATCAGAGATGGTTTTGAAGACAAGACCAAGGATACCAAATGGAGCTAGATTGATGATCCATTCGACAATCTTAGAAGTCACATCAGCCATAGTTTTCAGCAATTCTTTACTATTTTTGCTGGCCTCTCTCATAGCAATCCCGAAAACAACTGCCCAAGATAAGATACCGATGTAGTTAGCAGTAACGAGGGCATTGACTGGATTGTCAACCAGTTTGAGCAAGAGATTGCTGAGGACCTGGCCAATTCCATCTGGTGGTGCGATTTCTGTATTGGCACTATTTAAGGTAATCTCAACAGGGACGATGAAGCTTGCTAGGACAGCAACAAGTGCCGCTGCAAAGGTTCCCACCAAGTAAAGGAGGATAACCGTTTTCATGTTGCTATCTTGACCCTTTTGATGTTGGGAAAGGGCATTGGCAACGAGGGCAAAGACTAGAATAGGTGCGATGGCTTTGAGGCCACCAACAAAGAGATCTCCAAGTAAACCAATTCCTGAAATGTTAGGAAGTGTCAGCCCTAGGGTTCCTCCAATAAGCATACCAATCAAAATCCGTTTGATTAGGCTTGCCTTATTCCAAGCATGAATGATTTTTTTCATAACAATCTCCTTTGTTGTGTAATGTTTATGATTATAGTATAAATATGAGCTAAAATCAAGAATTTTCTGTCTATTTTGGCTATTATTTTTGAATATTTATGGAGATTCATCACTTGTGAAAGTATGGTATAATAAATGAAAGGAGTTTTCTATGCAAGAATTTATTCAAACCTACCTCAATAAGCTTGATATAACAACGATTATTGAGAATATCTTAACCAAGTTAATTTCTCTGTTATTTCTATTTTTGCTATTCTATATAGCTAAGAAACTACTTCATACCATGGTGCAGAGAATTGTTAAACCTTCTTTAAAAATGTCTCGCCACGATGTCGGGCGTCAGAAAACCATCTCACGTCTGTTAGAAAATGTGTTTAATTATACCCTTTATTTCTTTTTACTTTACTGTATCTTGTCTATTTTGGGTTTGCCAGTTTCGAGTTTGCTGGCAGGGGCTGGGATTGCTGGGGTGGCTATTGGAATGGGAGCCCAAGGCTTTCTATCTGATGTCATCAATGGCTTTTTCATCCTCTTTGAACGTCAACTGGATGTGGGAGATGAGGTCGTTTTGACAAATGGTCCTATTACCGTATCGGGCAAGGTTGTCAGTGTCGGCATTCGAACAACGCAACTCAGAGGAGAAGATCAGGTTCTGCACTTCGTTCCCAATCGGAATATCACCGTCGTCAGCAATTTCTCACGCACAGACTAGACCTGTTATTTTAAGTAATTTGTGGTACAATAGAAAGAGTTTAATAAAGGAGAAAAGATGGTTTTAGAAAAGCAGTTGGGCAATGGTTGTACCTGGATAGACCTTGATGTGGATAAGATTAAAAATATGGAAGATCTTTCTGACATCTATGGATTGGACAAGGAAACCATTGAGTATGCTCTGGATAGAAATGAACGAGCTCATATGGATTATAACCGTGAAACGGAGACGGTAACCTTTATTTATAATGTTCTTGATTTAGAAAAAGACAAAGAATATTATGAAGCGATTCCCATGACCTTTATCGTCGAAAGACAACGAATGATTACCATCAGCAACCATAAGAATGCTTATGTCATTGATCAGATGTCAGCTTATCTGGATAGCCATGAGTCGCTTTCTATTTACAAGTTTCTCTTTGCTGGTTTAGAGATTATCAGTAACGCTTATTATCCTGTCATTGAAGAGATGGATAAAAGTAAGGACGAAATTAGTGCCTTGCTACGTCAAACTACAACAAAGAAAAATCTCTTCGCCCTCTCTGACTTGGAGACTGGTATGGTTTACTTGACAGCAGCAGCAAAACAAAATCGACTCCTCTTGGAACATATCCAGGGCCATGCTCTTTATCGGAGATTTAATGATGTCGAACGAGAGCAGTTTGATGATGCAATGATTGAAGCCCATCAGTTGGTGTCTATGACAGACTTGATTTCTCAAGTCTTGCAACAACTCTCAGCTTCTTACAACAACATCCTAAACAATAACTTGAATGATAGTTTGTCAATTTTGACTATTATCTCCGTCTTACTAGCAGTACTTGCGGTTATTACAGGTTTCTTCGGAATGAATGTTCCTCTACCATTTACAGAAGAGCCAAATGCTTGGATTTATATCTTAATGACTAGCTTGATTTTATGGGTGGCCTTATCTCAATGGCTGAAGAAAATTACTAGAAAATAAAAGAAAAGGAGCCAAAATGGTGATTGAAAACTACATGCCAGACTTTGCTGTGGAAGCAGTCTATGATCTGACAGTCCCAAGCCTGCAGGCGCAGGGAATCAAGGCTGTTTTGGTCGATTTGGACAATACCCTCATTGCTTGGAACAACCCTGACGGGACGCCAGAGATGAAGCAATGGCTACATGATCTTCGGGACGCGGGCATTCGCATCATTGTGGTATCAAATAACACTAAAAAACGCGTCCAACGAGCAGTTGAGAAATTTGGGATTGACTACGTTTATTGGGCTCTGAAGCCCTTCACATTTGGGATTGACCGTGCCATGAAGGAATTTCATTATGAGAAAAGTGAAGTGGTCATGGTTGGCGACCAGCTCATGACAGATATACGAGCAGCCCACCGTGCAGGCATTCGCTCGATTTTAGTCAAACCCTTGGTCCAACATGACTCGATCAAAACGCAGATCAACCGAGCTCGTGAGCGCCGTGTGAAGCGAAAAATCACTGAAAAGTACGGACCGATTACATATAAAAAAGGAATTTAACTATGGAAGAAATTCTCTGTATTGGTTGTGGAGCAACCATTCAGACGACAGATAAGGCTGGTCTTGGTTTTACCCCCCAGTCGGCACTTGAAAAAGGTTTGGAAACTGGCGAAGTCTATTGCCAACGCTGTTTCCGTCTCCGCCACTATAATGAAATCACGGATGTCCAGTTGACGGACGATGATTTCCTCAAGCTCTTGCACGAGGTGGGAGACAGTGATGCCTTGGTAGTTAATGTCATTGATATCTTTGATTTTAATGGCTCTGTTATCCCAGGCTTGCCACGTTTTGTCTCGGGCAATGATGTCCTCTTGGTGGGAAATAAAAAAGATATCTTGCCCAAGTCTGTTAAACCAGGCAAGATTAGCCAGTGGCTCATGGAACGTGCCCACGAAGAAGGACTTCGTCCAGTCGATGTCGTCTTAACTTCGGCCCAAAACAAACATGCTATTAAGGAAGTCATTGACAAGATTGAACACTACCGTAAGGGTCGTGATGTTTATGTGGTCGGTGTGACCAACGTTGGAAAATCAACTCTAATCAATGCTATTATCCAAGAAATTACGGGTGATCAGAATGTCATCACGACTTCGCGCTTCCCAGGGACAACCTTGGACAAAATCGAGATTCCGCTTGATGACGGTTCTTATATCTACGATACACCAGGGATTATCCACCGTCACCAGATGGCTCACTACTTGACGGCCAAAAACCTCAAGTATGTCAGTCCTAAAAAGGAAATCAAACCTAAAACCTATCAGCTCAATCCTGAACAAACCCTGTTTTTAGGAGGTCTCGGACGTTTTGACTTTATATCAGGAGAAAAACAAGGATTTACTGCTTTCTTTGACAATGAACTCAAACTCCATCGTACCAAACTTGAAGGCGCTAGTGCTTTCTACGATAAGCACGTCGGAACCCTTCTGACACCGCCAAATAGCAAGGAAAAAGAAGATTTTCCAAAATTAGTCCAGCATGTATTTAATATTAAGGAGAAGACTGACCTAGTCATCTCAGGCCTAGGCTGGATCCGCGTAACAGGAACTGCCAAAGTCGCCGTCTGGGCACCAGAAGGCGTCGCCGTCGTCACACGAAAAGCAATTATTTAAAATAAAATCACTGAGCGAACAAAGTGAGCTCATACAAAGATAGTTATTGCTGTGGTGTCTTGCCAATCTGTAGATTGGCAAGGGGCACAATTGAGACCAAGGCTCAATTGTGAGGTCAGGAAATCCATTTTTCAAAGATGAGATCTTTGGAAAATTAGTTCCGACCGTCCCTCACCACCTAAAATAACTATCAAAAAGCAAGGAAGAAATTATGTCATTAACATCAAAACAACGTGCCTTCCTCAACAGTCAGGCACACACCCTCAAACCCATCATTCAAATCGGGAAAAATGGACTTAACGACCAAATCAAAACCAGCGTCCGTCAAGCTCTTGATGCCCGCGAATTGATTAAAGTAACGCTCTTGCAAAATACAGATGAAAACATTCACGAAGTAGCTGAAATCTTAGAAGAAGAAATCGGTGTGGATACAGTCCAAAAAATTGGACGCATCTTGATTTTGTTTAAACAATCCAGCAAGAAAGAAAATCGTAAGATTTCTAAAAAAGTCAAAGAAATCTAAAAACCTACTCCAAACAACTGTTTTTACAGAGAAATAAAGGAGACTAGCCTATGGCAATCGAACTATTGACTCCCTTTACCAAGGTAGAGTTGGAGCCAGAAATCAAGGAGAAAAAACGCAAACAAGTCGGGATTTTAGGGGGAAATTTTAACCCTGTTCACAATGCCCATCTAATTGTTGCGGATCAAGTGCGCCAGCAGTTGGGACTAGATCAAGTTCTGCTTATGCCTGAATACCAACCTCCTCACGTAGATAAAAAAGAAACCATCCCTGAACACCATCGTCTCAAGATGCTTGAGTTGGCTATTGAGGGGATTGAAGGACTAGCTATTGAAACCATTGAGTTGGAGCGCAAGGGCATTTCCTATACATATGACACCATGAAGATTTTGACAGAGCAACATCCAGATACGGATTATTACTTTATCATCGGTGCCGACATGGTGGACTATCTGCCTAAGTGGTACCGAATTGATGAACTGGTTGACATGGTTCAGTTTGTGGGGGTTCAGCGCCCACGCTACAAGGCAGGGACTTCCTATCCAGTTATCTGGGTGGATGTGCCTCTCATGGATATCTCATCCAGCATGGTGCGTGACTTCCTTGCCCAAGGTCGGAAACCCAACTTTCTCCTGCCTCAGCCTGTGCTAGACTACATCGAGAAGGAGGGTCTCTACTGATGGCCTATCAAGACTATATCAACTGCTCCCGTGAGGCTTTGTTGGAAAAAATGGCAGAGCTTCTACCTGAAAAACGCTTAACCCATTGCTTGGGTGTGGAGCGTGCAGCCATAGAACTGGCTCAGCGATTTGGAGTTGATACCGAGAAAGCAGGTCTTGCAGGTCTTCTCCATGATTATGCTAAGAAGCTGTCAGATCAGGAATTTCTTGAATTAATTGACCGTTATCAGCTAGACCCTGATCTCAAAAACTGGGGCAATAATGTCTGGCATGGAATGGTTGGCATTTACAAAATTCAGGAAGATTTGGAGCTGTATGATTCAGAAATCCTGCGAGCTATTGAAATCCATACAGTCGGTGCTGACCAGATGACAGACCTAGATAAAGTCATCTACGTCGCAGACTATATCGAGCATAATCGCGCCTTTCCAGGAGTAGATGTGGCGCGTGAGATTGCAAGTCTATCACTTAATAAGGCGGTGGCCTACGAAACAGCTCGTACCGTGGAGCATCTAGCTCATCAGAGATTTCCCATCTATCCCCAAACCCTTGAAACCTATAACGCCTTTGTGCACTATTTGAAAGAGGACTAAATGAAGACGGCTTTTATAATCATTGATGTTCAGAATATTTTAGTGGAAACCGGTTTTCAGACAAATAGTCTATTGGAAAAAATTTCTTATTTACAAAACCATGCTAGAAGTAAGAATATCGAAATTATCTATGTTCAACATATTGAGAATCCTGAAGCCCAAACATCAGAAGATTGGCAGTTATCTGCGCTTTTAAATCGAAAGCCTGATGAAAAGGTCTTTCAGAAGAAGTATAATAGTATTTTCAAAGAAACTGGCTTAAAAGAATACTTGGATAAACAGGGGATTGAAAAATTAGTTTTATGTGGCATGCAGACAGAATATTGTGTGGATACCTCTGTCAAGGTTGCCTTTGAATATGGCTATAAGCTGATTATTCCAGAAGGTGCTGTCACAACCTTTGATGGGAAAGACATTACAGCAGAAACGATAAATGAATTTTATGAGGGCATTTGGGAGGGGCACTTTGCAGATGTCCTAGATTACAAACATATTTTCTAGAAAGAGGACTAAATGAACGAAAAAGAATTATTAGAACTAGTCGTGAAAGCGGCTGATGAGAAACGTGCGGAGGATATCCTCGCACTTGATGTACAAGATTTGACCAGCGTGACAGACTACTTTGTTATCACTAGCTCAATGAATAGCCGTCAGTTGGACGCTATCGCTGATAATATCCGTGAAAAAGTAGCGGAAGCAGGATTTAAAGGCAGTCATGTCGAAGGCGACGCAGCAGGAGGTTGGGTCTTGCTGGACCTTGGTGCTGTCGTTGTGCATGTCTTTTCAGAAGAAATGCGTGCCCACTATAACCTAGAAAAACTATGGCATGAGGCGGATTCAGTAGATATTTCAGAAGCTCTTGCTTAGAAGATGAACTCAGTTGTAGTCAACTGGGTTTCTTTACTTATTTTAGAAGGAAATGGATAGAAAGGTATAGGGCGAGTGGTGTTTGCCATGGAAGCTCTTGGTATCATGATTATGGCGACTTATGAAACCTTTGCGGCGGTCTATGATGCGGTTATGGACGATAGTTTATATGATAAATGGACGGACTTTTCTCTGCGTCATTTGCCTAAGACCAAGGAGAGAAAGAAACTCTTGGAATTGGCTTGTGGGACAGGAATTCAATCTGTGCGCTTCTCTCAGGCTGGTTTTGATGTGACTGGACTTGACTTGAGTGGGGATATGTTGAAGATTGCTGAAAAGAGAGCGACTTCAGCCAAACAAAAGATTGACTTTATTGAAGGCAATATGCTGGATTTGTCCAAGGCAGGTCAATATGACTTTGTCACTTGTTATTCGGACTCAATCTGCTATATGCAAGATGAGGTGGAAGTCGGGGACGTCTTTAAGGAAGTGTATAATGCCCTTAATGAAGATGGAGTTTTCATCTTTGACGTGCATTCGACTTACCAGACGGATGAAATTTTTCCAGGCTATTCCTACCATGAAAATGCGGAAGATTTTGCCATGCTCTGGGATACTTATGAGGACGAAGCTCCTCACTCCATTGTGCATGAGTTGACTTTCTTTATCAAGGAGTCTGACGGATCCTTTAGTCGTCACGATGAAGTACATGAGGAGCGGACCTATGAGGTCTTGACCTATGACATTCTGCTGGAACAGGCTGGATTCAAGTCCTTCAAACTCTATGCAGACTTTGAAGACAAGGAGCCAACAGAAACTAGCACCCGTTGGTTTTTTGTCGCGCAGAAGTAGGAGAACATCATGACCATCACAGGTATTATCGCGGAGTTCAATCCTTTTCATAATGGCCATAAATACCTGCTGGATCAGGCAGAGGGATTGAAAATCGTTGCTATGTCTGGGAATTTCATGCAACGTGGAGAGCCTGCTATCGTAGACAAGTGGACTCGGGCCCAGATGGCGCTGGAAAACGGAGCAGATTTGGTGGTTGAATTGCCCTTTCTAGTCAGTGTTCAGGCGGCAGATTTCTTTGGCCAAGGAGCTGTGGATATCTTGGCTAGGTTGGGCATAGATAGCCTCGCTTTTGGGACAGAAGAAGTTCTAGATTATCAAAAAATCGCTGATTTATACACAGAGCAGGGTGCTGAGATGGAGCAATTTGTGGAAAATCTGCCTGATTCCCTTTCCTATCCCCAGAAAACCCAGACCATGTGGAAGGAATTTGCAGGTCTTGATTTTTCAGGTAATACACCCAATCATGTCCTTGCTCTGGCCTATGTCAAGGCAGTTGCAGGACGAGACATCAAACTTGAGCCAATTCAGCGTCAGGGGGCAGGCTACCATTCTGTGGACAAGGATGTGGACTTTGCTTCGGCAACAGCCCTCCGTCAGCACCAGAGGGACAAAGATTTCTTAGAACGCTTTATGCCTTCTGTTACCCTTTTTGAGCAGGCCAGTAAGGTGAGCTGGGAAGACTATTTTTCCTTGCTACGCTATCAAATATTGTCAAATCCCGACCTAACCAGCATCTATCAGATCAATCAAGAAATGGCTGTGCGCATTAATGAAGCTATTAAAACAGCACAGTCTGTAGAAGAATTAGTCGATGCAGTTGCGACCAAACGTTACACCAAGGCGCGTGTCAGACGCCTTTTGACCTATATTTTGGTGCAAGCTAGAGAAAGTGATTTGCCAGAAGGGATTCATGTCCTTGGATTTACTGAAAATGGCAGACAACACCTTAAGTCTCTGAAAGTACAGGTTAATCTAGTTAGCCGAATTGGAAAAGAACCTTGGGATGTCATGACTCAAAAGGCAGACCAGATTTACCAACTGGGAAATCTAAGTATAGCAGAGCAGAATTTTGGAAGAGTACCGATAAGAATAGAAACAAACTAAGTCTACTGAAAGGTGGACTTTTTCTCAAGTCTCTACTAAACTACTATTTCTAAATAACAAGTTTATTTTAGCAAACGCGTTCCAAATTCC
>NZ_JAPVZK010000041.1:0-11724 GCF_041432345.1 Streptococcus sp. 27098_8_103 | reverse complement strand
ATTTTTTCTGTCTAACTTTTGGGGTGCAGGACACTTTTTAGTAATTCGTTTTTTATTTCCTGTAGAAGTGCTGATTGACCATTACCCTCATAAGAATCAAATCGTCTATACACTTCTGAGGGTAGTGAAAAAATATAATCAAAATCACTAACATTTCGAACAGCCGTCGTTCTCCCCACACTACCAACAATCAAACCATTGTCAATTTCTTCATCTTCAAGCTCATCTAAGGAATAGTATTTTCGATTAAGTCGTTTCGTAATCTCTTTTAATCTATTCTTCCATTTTTCCCATTCCTCGTCCGTCATGGGGAGTTCGTCTTCGCAAAATTCTTTAAAATCATTAGATAAAGACATTACTCTTCCTCCTTAATTTCCATCAATTCTTTTGGAATAAAGTATCTATAATCTTCCTCATAATCATTATCTTTTCTCGATTTTATTAGTTTTGAAGCCTTGGATACATTTTTGGGAGAAGCATTAGAAAGTTGACTATAAGTAGCATCTCTTCGAAATTTTAATTCTTCGAAAGATTCTTGGATTTCACTTGATGGTTTTCCATTGTAAACCACCTCAGATAAAAGAATTTCAGCTAACACTTTAAGATTCCAAAGCTCATCAACAGATTTCCTCTCCAAAGCTAGTCGTTCCTCAAAGTTAAACTCCTTGGTGATGCTAAAAATTATTGTAGTGACTAATGATAAAAATGCTGTAACAAGCTTTATCCAATATTCATCAAACCAAAGTATTCCAACTAAGCCAGAAGAGACAACTCCAGAAATGATTATTGTTGCTATTCTAAACCATCGAATATAGCTTTCTAACTCGTCAATTCTAACCGCATGAATTTTATGAGTCCAACCTACATTTACTATAAATTTTTTAAGTTGAAAGTGTAATTTTTCTTGATTTTTCGACATTAAACCTCCTCCTTACTATTTTTGCTTATCTTGGTATGTTTCCCAAACAAATGACACTACCGTTAATGCAGATCCTACAACAACTGAAGCATACCTTGGTGGCAATTCTATAAAGTTAGCTCCCTTACCATGACCATCACCTTTATCATTTCTAAGACTGTTAATACCCTTGATAATTTGATTCAAACCACTTAGAACTAGCTTTACATCTTGATTATTTTTTGCTGAAATATTTTCATTAGAATCCAAGTTTAAAAATTTAAAGACTTTCTTTTGCAAAGTTGCAATATCATTAGAATTAGAATACTCAATTTTTTCATGGTCTAAAATATGTTTAAAACATGATTCCAACAATTCCTTAGCTTTTCCAATAGCGTCCGCTGGAGAGCGAGAAATCATTTCATTCATAATCCCCATTTGCTTATCTATATAGTCGCTATCAAAATAGTCAGATAAAGATTCAGCAACATTATTTAAGTAGGCCATTTGTGAGACTTCATACTTCGAAAGTCTCTCTTTCAATTTCAATGCCTGAGAGTTCCTCTCTTCAGTTTTCTCGTAATATGAGTCAGGAAGGTCTTCATAATATCTAAGTAAATCTAAAGCTAATTTTAAAACCAGTTCATCTGGTTCGTTATCTACAAAAGCCTGTAAAGCTTTCCCTTTTGAACCTCCATATTTCTCTTGAATATTTACTCCTACTGAATTAAAAGTAAAATTAGCAAAAGTAGAGTTAGAAAAATTTAATACATAACCGTCACTATTAAAAAATGCTTTTATAAAACTCTTATCTTGAAAATTTAATTCCATATCAAGTTCCCTAGATTTAAAACATCAACTCGCTTCAAACAAATCCAGTTGACCAAAACTTTCTTCGAGTTTCTGTTGCTTTGCAATTACATCACTATTTCGTAAATCTGACACTAACTTTTCAGCAATATACCACATCATTACTGGTGGAATAGCATTCCCCAGCATTCTATATTGAGCACCTTCTGAACCAAGCAATTCATAGTTTTCTGGAAACGACTGAATACGTGCAACCTCTCTTGGAGTATAGCGACGGTAACGTCCATTTTCTAACAAAACAGGGTCAGTGCTATTTAAGGATACTTTTGCTAAATGAGAACTAACCGTATTACTCGGCTGTTCAATGTCTTGTGCTCGTCCTTTATTCATTTTTTTGCCAGATTTACTATTTAGCATTCCTTGCACAGCCCTCTCGCTAAAATAATACTTTTCATCAATATCTTGCTGAAGAATTACTTTTAGTGGTGTATAATCTTCTACATTTTGAATAGGCTCTTCAGGAAATTCAAAAGTAAAATTCAAATCCTTTCGAATACCAACAATAAACACTCGCTCTCTCTTTTGCGGAACGCCGTATTTGGTGGCTACGCAAAGTTTATAAGAAACATTATAACCAGCTTTTTCGAACTCTTCAATAATTAGAGGAAAGGCTTCTTTATTGTTTGCAGACAAAATTCCCTTAACATTTTCGGCAAAAAATGCTTTTGGTTGATGAGCTTTTAACACTCGCACCATCTCAAAAAACAATGTCCCTTTTTCGTCTTTTATTCCTAAGCGTTTCGGATTTTGAGCACTAACAGAAAATGATTGACAAGGAAAACCTCCCGTTAAAATATCGAAAGATGGGATTTCATCTGATTTTATTTCTCGGATATTTCGATTGTCTGGAGTAACACCAAAATTCTTTTCAAACATTTTATTGGCACTGTCTTCAATATCATTTGCATAGACAATCTCAATTTGATTATCGGCATAATGTTTACCTAAAAAATCAAATCCACCAGCAAAACCAATATCCGTTCCACCTCCTCCACTAAAAAGAGAGGCAATTTTTAGTTTCTTCAAATTAAATTCTCCTCAAAGCCAACTGACGATGAAAAACGGACATCATATCCATCTTTTCTCTCAATCAGAAGCATCTTCTCATTTTTGACTAACTCATACAAATTCTTGATAATAAACAATTTTTTGCTATGTTTAGAAATCTGCAAACGATAAATATAGTATCTATCACGCACAGATTTAGCAGTTCGCCATTCGTTCGGTGTGATATGAAACGAATTAAAAGTAATAGAAGCATTGCTGACAGTTGTTTTGACTTCAATATACTTTCTCAGCTCAGAATCATCACACTCAAAAGATTGAACATCGTAGCCGACACCAAACTGTGTTGGAATAAAATTCACCAGATGGAGCAACTGTTCTTGCCCATGTTCTCGTAATTTTTGTTTTTCATGATTGATAACAATAGCTTCTCCCGAACTCCCTACAACAGCGGTAGAGATTTTCTCGCTGTATTCGATGTGTTCAGTTAGATGTCCGATAATATCTGTTTTCTCTTCAGTAAAATCAATATCACTTGGAAGGTAGAGATTAAAGTTTGTCCTAAAATCAATATCTCCTAAATCACGATTGACATATTCGAACCAAGCACTTCTAAAATTTCGAACATCTTCAATTGTTGTAGAAGCATTTCCAATAAATTGAGCATAGCCATCAAAGGTAGCATCTGATTGCAAAAAGTCATTTATTGCTTGCTCTTCCATAGAATTTATTTTATACCTACCACCTTGAACAGTTAGTAAACTCGCTATAACCATGTAATCTAAAATATCTTTGGCATATCGAATAACATCTCCTTTAGTATCGTAAGCTACTTTAGACGCTCTATTCTCTTTGATACGATTCCATATTTCCAAAACAGGCTCTCTATCACGAGTACATCTCAAATCATTAAAGATACAATGGGCGACTTCTTCATCGGTGAGGTAAATAGTTTTTTCTTCAGCTTGTGAGGCTTCTGTAAATAGTTCCAGTAGATACTGAGCTGGCTTAAATTGAACTCCGATTTGACAAAGTTTAACAATCTCGTTATCTTTTAGATGCCCACCAGGATATTCAAAATTATACAAAAAGGTTTTAAAAAAGCGAATAAGGTCTTGGTCTTCAGTCAATTCCTTAGCCCTATTTCCTGAATAGACAAAGCCCTCTTTCTCAATCATCATTCCAAACAAAGAAGAAATCTCTGTTCGCCAGTTATTGATTGTTTTCTCTGTTTTATCTGCATTTCCTGCATATTGTTTG
Source organism: Streptococcus sp. 27098_8_103 (assembly GCF_041432345.1). Classification (GTDB taxonomy): domain Bacteria; phylum Bacillota; class Bacilli; order Lactobacillales; family Streptococcaceae; genus Streptococcus; species Streptococcus mitis_BV. The sequence goes on along the minus strand of NZ_JAPVZK010000041.1, from coordinate 7,691 downwards.
ATAATGTCATTTAGTTGCTGACTAAATTCCTTTTTAGGCAATATTCCCAAATAAGAAATATTCGTTGCCATATAAACAAGTACATTTTCGACATCATTTTTAAAACGAGGTCTTGGGTGATGTAGTCTAAAATAATATTTCTCTGGAACTTGATACATAGTTATTCTTCGTTATTTTTTAAATATTTCAGTAAATTGTTTGCAATCTGCTGAGCCATTAAAGGAGGAACAGCATTACCAACTTGTCTAAATTGCTGTGTTTTACTTCCGTAAAAGATAAAATCATCTGGAAAAGATTGTAGACGAGCAGATTCCCTCACTGTTGGCACACGATTATACTTATAGTGGAAATGATGTCTATGCCCCGTATCAATCGTAGGAGCTGGCTTCCAACTAGCAAATCGTGTCCAAGCGACATTAAATTTTCTTGTTTCTCGTAATTCCTCTGGGAGATTTTTATAATTTCCACCGTCAGGGACAAGGGCAATTGTACTTATCACTTTTTCTGAATGCTTGGCTGCAACGTGGTTCAAAACCACGTTTGAACGTTTTCGCATTAGTTTTTGATAGTCATTTTGTGGTTCTGAAACATAAGACATTTCTATCTCGCCAAGTTCATTTTCTAATGTTGGTAAATCAGAAATTGCCATCTCTGTTGTAATGATTGTTCCCAATGCTTCAGGATATTCAAATCCATCATTCCTCGTCCCCACAAAAATAACACGTTTTCTATTTTGAGGAACTCCATAGTCAGAGGCCAGCAACACTTTAAACTGAACCTTATAACCCATTTTCGAAAATTCTTCTATGATAGTATCTTTTATTTGCCCTTTAAACAAACTAACAATCCCAATCACATTTTCAATGACAAAAGCAGTTGGCTGTATTTCTCGAACCAATCGAATATAAGACAAATAAAGTTTGTTCCTTGGATCATCAAATTTTCTAGGTCCAGAAAGCGACATCCCCTGACAAGGGGGACCACCTACAATTATGTCAATTTTTTGTTCTCCAATTATTGGTTTTATATCTTCCTCATAAGATATATTCGCAATATCTCCACATAATATTTCTGAATTCTGATGATTTTTTTGAAAGGTTTCTAAGGCTTTTTCGTCATTATCAATTCCTAATAGAACATTAAATCCAGCCATCTCGAATCCATAAGATAGACCACCTGCTCCTGAAAATAAATCTACAATGTTATATTTTTTCAACTGATAAACTCCACACTATTTTCTCATATATAATTATACCATACTGCGTACTTAAAAATAATTCTAATAGAGTACATTATATATATTCAACGTAAACTGAATGAACATTGTTTTTATTTATTCACTACTCAATCAATTCTATGATTTAGACTCCGAATATTATCATCACTAATTAAGTTAAACAGAAACAGACAGAATTATTAAATCCTGTCTCCCTTTATTGTTGTTCTTCCCAGTCGTGGTAGGCCCCGTAGAGTTGGCTTTTATTCCACTGGTAAATCTTAGCAACTTCCTTGATAGCTTGGTTTTTCTTCATACCTTGCTGAATACGGGCTTGGATTTCTAAGAACAAGTCTTCCTCGTCTTTTTCCTCCACATCTTGGCTGGCACCTTCAACGATGAGAAGACATTCACCCTTGAGTGGCGTTGCAGCGATGCTTTCTAATAACTCAGAGATAGTACCTCGTTGGTACTCTTCATAGATTTTGGTCAATTCCCTGACCAAGACGACCGAGCGGTCACCGTAGACTTCCAACATATTTTCCAATGTATCTGCCACACGATGAGGCGATTCATAGAAAATCTGAGTTTCAGGATAATCTTTTTTCGAGTCGAAAAATTGCTTTTGCTGGCCTGATTTTCTGGGTAAAAAGCCATAAAAGATATGTGGTTGCGGTGCTAGGCCACTTGCAATCAAGGCAGAAATTCCTGCAGAGGCACCTGGAACGGTGACAACTGCAATCTCTTCCTCAATAGCTACCTTGACCAAATCATGACCAGGGTCTGAGATACTAGGCAGACCAGCATCGGATACCTGAGCAATACTTTGTCCTGCTTTCAGGAAACCAATCAAATCAGGAATTTTTTCCTTGGCATTGTGCTCATGAAAACTAATCTGTTTGGTGGAAATATCAAAATGCTTGAGCAAAAGACCTGTATTGCGCGTGTCCTCAGCCGCAATCCAATCCACTTCTTTCAAGGTCTGGATAGCACGAAAGGTCATATCATCTAGATTTCCAATCGGCGTTGCCACTAGATACAGCTTGCCATAGGGAGACTGCCCCTTAAAACTTTTTTGAATCTGCATGCTTACTCCCTGTATAACAACTCGTCACAGAACATACATTCCTCGTCCTGCTCTCGACGTTGCCCATAAAAATCATTACATACGTGAAATCCGTCTTTATAAATCCGACGGACACTTTCGCGAACATGCTTAGCCTTGACAGGAGCGTCTGCTTCCACCTCACCCAAGCGTTCGCGCAACTTACTATTTTCCAAACGAAGAGCTGTATTTTCCTCTACCAGGCTCTTGAGATTTTTCTTGATGGCTTCCACATCGGCCAAGGTCACCAATAACTGTTGAGAAAAATCATCCAGTGCGTCAAATAATTCTTTTTTGTCCATAAACCAGCCCTTTCCTTTCTTTATCGTTCATTTTTGAGTTTACATTTCTTTCAAGACCAGATATTCCATGGCATTTTGAAAGCTGACATTAGCTTGCCACATTTTTCTAGCTTCTAACAAATCTTGTAGAATCACCCTTACTCTTGCTTGCAGAAGGTCCTGCCCACAGAGGACTTCAAGGATTCGCAAGACCTGATCCTGTTTTTCCTTATCATCTGCCAAGTTGGCTAATTTTGCAACTTGCAGATAACTTTCTTTTTTCTTAGCTACTAACCAAGTCAGCAGGCGTTCACTTTCATCAACCAAGGTCCAAAAACCTGCCTGATTAGCCAACTTTTCTGCTTCAGCTCGCGATTGACTAAACTGAGCTAAAAGAGTTGCTTTTTTCTTGACCAGACCTGCTTGTTCTAATTGATGGATGAGCTTTTCTTCTTGCTTTTTAAAGTAGAAAATCTGGGTCCGACTACGGATGGTCGGTAACATCTTTTCCTCATCGCTGGTCAAGAAGAAAATGTAAACCTCACTCTGGGGTTCTTCGATGACCTTGAGCAGAGAATTAGCTGCGTTGGGATGCATTTTATCAGCTTGCTCAATAATAAAAACCTGCTGCTGGCTTTCAATCCCTGCTTGAGAAAACTGACCCACCAATTCTCGAATGCGTTCTGTCTTAATGACCTGATTAACTGGTTTAATCAAGGTGACATCGGGAAATTCTTCCTGTTCAATCAGCTTACAATTTCGACATTTCTCACATGGTAAGACGCCTACCTTATCCATACAAAAGAAGCTCTTAGCTAAAAATTGCGCCATTTCCAAGCTTCCAAAGAAACCTGAAAAGAGGTAAGCATGATTGACCTGGTCTTGTTCTAGGATACGGACAAAGCGGTCAAACTGAGCTGGTTGCCAGGCCTTTAGTTGATCTTGTTTCATTTGGCCAAGCCCATTCTGTCAAACAAGACAGCCTTGGTAGTTTCCACAACTTGCTCCAAAGGAAAACTAGCATCAATCTTGACTATGCGATTTCCTTCTTTGTCCAGAAGAGAAAGGTAACCTTGACGGACTTTTTTGTGCAAGTCCAACCCTTCCAAGTCCAAACGATTGACCTCACGATTGCTATTAGAAGCAATTCGAGCCAGTCCTTCTTCCACCTCGATGTCAAAATAGAGGGTCAAATCGGGTTTAAGGCCATCTGTCGCAAACTGATTTAGCCAGTCAATGGCGTCAATATCTAAGCTACGACCAAATCCCTGATAAGCAACGGAACTATCGATGAAACGATCCATAACGACCAACTTGCTAGCTTCAAGTGCTGGAAGAACTTTTTCCACCAAGTGCTGTCTGCGACTGGCGATATAGAGAAGGAGTTCCGTTTTAGGATCCATCTGAGTATGACTTGGGTCCAAAATCACTTCCCGAATCTTCTCCCCAATCAAGACTCCGCCAGGTTCACGGGTCGTCAGCACCTCTACCCCTTTTTCCTCTAAAATTGGTAGCAGAGCCTCTAAAACACTGGTCTTTCCTGCTCCCTCTGGTCCCTCAAGAGAGACTAAAAATCCTTTTGACATGTCTAACTCATTTCTTTTTTACTACTTCTATTCTATCAAAAAATAGGGGTTTGTGACAATCTTTTTTGTCTTCTCATTTAATACTCAATGAAAATCAAAGAGCAAACTAGGAAGCTAGCCGCAGGCTGCTCAAAACACTGTTTTGAGGTTGCAGATGGAAGCTGACGCAGTTTGAAGAGATTTTCGAAGAGTATCAACCACCATAAAAGAGGCAGTCAAAGCCACCTCTTATTTACCTAATTCTTGTGTTCGTTTGTAGGCTTGATGAACTGCATCCATGATTGTTCCTCTAAAAGCATGTGCTTCTAGGCTTGCTACACCAGCGATAGTCGAACCGCCTGGGCTACAGACTTGGTCTTTCAATACTCCAGGATGTTGCTGACTTTCAAGGACCAATTGCCCAGCTCCTACCACAGTTTGAGCTGCCATTTTTAAAGCTGTTTCCCGTGGCAATCCTGTCTGAACACCTGCATCTGCCAAGGCCTCAATAAAGAGATAGACAAAAGCCGGCCCACAGCCTGCAAGACCTGTCGCCGCGTCGATTAAGCCTTCTCCTAGTTCAACCAAGAGACCAGCCTTAGTTAAAAGCTGACAAAAGAGATCACTGTCCTCAACCCTGCAATTAGGAGACAAGGCATAGCTAATCACTCCTTGACCGATAGAAGCAGGAGTATTTGGCATCATACGAATAATTCTGTGTTGATTTGGGATAAGACTTGCTAGTTTTTCTAAAGTCAATCCAGCTGCCATGGAAATCAAAAGAAGACTTTCTCTTTTTTCAAGGATGGTCTGGTATTGAGAAAGCAGTTCAGAAAACTGAGCAGGCTTAACTCCTAGAAAAATCACATCTGCTTCTGCGAAGATTTCGTCATTGCTAGAAGCCTGACCGCCAAAGTCGGCGATGAAAGCATCCACCTTGGCTTGACTACGATTGGCAAGGAGAAGGTCATCACCCGTCTTGGCCTGCAAAACAGCCTTGGCCAAACTAGCACCCATATTCCCCAAACCGATAAATCCAATCTTCATCTCTTACTCCCTTATCTGTCCGTCACCAGTAACCACATACTTGTAGCTAGTCAACTCCTTCAAGCCCATTGGACCACGCGCGTGCAGTTTCTGAGTAGAAATCCCCATTTCACAACCAAGACCAAATTGGCCTCCATCTGTGAAACGAGTTGAGGCATTGACATAAACCGCTGCTGAGTCCACTTGATCTGTAAAGTAAGCTGCAGCTTCAGCATTTTCCGTCACAATGGCATCCGAATGATGGGTACTGTGAGCTTCAATGTGGGCAACCGCTTCTTCTAAACTGCTCACAACCTTAACAGCTAGGACATAGTCTAAAAACTCAGTGTCAAAGTCTTGGGCCGCAGCTGCTTTACCTGAAACAAACTGACTTGCTTTCTCATCCAAGCGGAATTGAATTGGTTCCAGACCAGCTTCTTTTCGATCTGAAACCAGCACTTGCTCCAAGCGAGGAAGGAAGCTTGCTGCTTTGTCTTTATGAACAAGTAGAACCTCCATGGCATTGCAGACAGAAGGACGACTAGTTTTGGCATTGTTGATGATAGATAGAGCCTTATCTTCATCTGCGTCCTTATCGACATAAACATGAACAATCCCAGTTCCTGTCTCGATAACTGGTACGATAGCATTCTCAACCACGGCATTGATCAAGCCAGCCCCTCCACGAGGAATGAGAAGGTCTAGATAGCCCTTGGCCTTCATCATGGCATAGCTACTTTCACGGCTGGTATCTTCCACCAGTTGAATCACATCTGGGTGAATAGTAGTCGTTTCCAAGCCCTTCTTCAAGGCTGTGACAATGGCATGGACAGTTTGATAGGCATCCTTCCCACTACGAAGAACAACCGCATTTCCACTCTTGAGAGCCAAAGCAACTGCGTCTGACGTCACATTTGGACGACTTTCATAGATAATACCGATAACACCCATAGCCACACGTTTTTTGGTGATAACCAAACCATTTTCAAGATGACTTGTTTCTAAAACTTCACCTATTGGATCTGGTAAGGCAACCACTTCACGAATCCCAGTTGCCATTGCTTCTATACGCCCTGCATCCAAATAAAGACGATCCAGCATCACATCTGAGATTTTACCCTTAGCAGCTTCCATATCGAGGGCATTGGCCGCTAAAATTTCCTCAGTAGCTGCTAATAAGTGGTCAGCCATGGCTAGCAAGGCTTGGTTTTTCACCTCTTCACTAGCAGTGTTAATCGATTTTTTAACAGCCTGTACCTGTTCAAATTGTTCTTGTGTACTTACCATAGTTTACCTCTAAAATTCTGTAAAGAGTAGTTGGATTTCAGGAGTAATGGAAATCCAGTCATCACGGTGAATCAAGACACCCTTGGCTTTTTGAGAACGCAACATATCCTCCAAAGCAGATGCACCAAATTGCACACGCCCTTTTCCAAGTGATTTTCCACTTTCCTTGTCAAATACTGTCACGATATCACCATAAGAAAAGGCGCCTTCTGCTTCAACAATACCAGATAAGAGAAGACTCTTTCCATGTTGAGAGAGAGCTTCAGCAGCCCCTTTATCAACCCAAATAGAACCTTGACTCTGAGCATAAAAGGCCAGCCATTGTTTCTGGGTACGAAGTCCCTTCTCTTGAGCAACAAAGTAGGAACCATCCTTGGTCTCCTCAGCTGCCTCAATCATGGCATCTGACTTCAAAGATGAGCAGATATAAACAGGAACTCCTGATTCCGTCGCAATAGTTGCAGCCTTGATTTTTGTTAGCATGCCCCCAGTTCCGTTTGAAGAACCTGCTCCACCGGCCATATCAATAATCTCACGATTGATGGTCTCGATTCGCTCCAATCGTTTGGCTCTTGGGTCTGAATTAGGATTTCCAGTATAAAGACCGTCTACGTCTGTCAGGAGGACCAAAAGGTCTGCTTGGACCATGGCCGCTACCTGTGCACTCAGAGTATCATTGTCGCCAACCTTGAGCTCATCAATGACGACACTATCATTCTCATTTATGATAGGAATCGCGCCACGGCTAAGTAGAACTGACAAAGCCTGATGGGCATTTTTATAACGGCGCTTATCCACAAAATCATCCTGAGTCAGTAAGATTTGTGCAGAAACGATTTGGCGCAAGAGAAGATTGGTCGTGTATTCTTCCAACAAAAGCCCTTGTCCTACCGCTGCTGAAGCCTGTTTATCAGCAATCTTAGTCGGACGCTTTTTAAATCCTAAGGCCCCAAAACCTGCAGCAATGGCACCTGACGACACCAAAATCAATTCATGACCAGCTTCGTGCAACATAGCCAATTGCTGGGTAATAGCCTTTACCTTACTACGTGATAAACTTCCATCCTCATTTGTCAGAGAAGAAGTCCCCACCTTAAAGACAATCCGTTTGTATTTCATAGTCTCACTCCGATTCTTCATATTTATCCATTATAACATGAATGACAGTAAATAGAAAAGAGTTGATAGGAAAAAGAAGGCCCTAAAACCTT
>NZ_JAPVZK010000040.1:0-12525 GCF_041432345.1 Streptococcus sp. 27098_8_103 | reverse complement strand
TTTGTAAACATTTTTTACTAAAAAATTTAAAGCGGACGTTTGTTGGGCATACCAGCCTTACGTGGATATTTATTTGGTGTTTCTTTTTTCTTTTCTACCACTGTGATGTAGCGCGGATCTCCATTAGGTAGAGCGTAGCTGAGATTGTCTTCTACTTTACTAAAAAGGAGGTTGAGGGCATTCTTAGCTTCTAATAACTCATCAGGCGCATTGCTGGCTTTGAGTGCCAATAGTTTTCCGCCAACTTTAAGGTAGGGGATAGTCAATTCAGACAAGACCTGCATACGGGCAACCGCACGAGCTGTTACAAAATCATATTGAGCACGGAAGTTCTTGTCTTGTGCAAAATCTTCGGCACGTCCATGGTAGAAATGAACACCATCCAAATCCAGTTCTTGAGCCAAAAGTTGCAGGAAGTTGATACGCTTATTGAGTGAATCAATGATAGTTACATCTAACTGAGGATAGAGAATTTTCATCGGTAGACTAGGAAATCCTGCCCCGGCCCCGATATCAAGCAGTTTGATAGTTTCATTAGGAATCAAACCTTGAAGGATGGGTGCAATCGAATCGTAAAAATGTTTGAGATAAACTTCATCCTTGTCTGTAATAGCTGTTAGATTGATTTTTTCATTCCACTCGACCAAGAGTTCAAAATAACGTTCAAATTGTTTTTTTTGCTGGTCCGAAAGTGGAAGATTCTGCTCGGCAAGCAGGTTGTAAAATGTTTCTGGTTTCATAGTTATTTCCTTCTTTAGTATTATCTTATTTTACCACAATCATTAAAAATTTGATATACTGGTACTAATCTAAAAGTAGAAAGGACTTATATAATGACTTGGATTATTCTTGGAGTTATCGCTCTTATTGTTATTTTTGTAATTGTTAGCTATAACGGTTTGGTTAAGAATCGTATGCAAACAAAGGAGGCTTGGAGTCAGATTGATGTTCAGTTGAAACGTCGAAATGATCTCTTGCCAAACTTGATTGAGACTGTAAAAGGTTATGCCAAATATGAAGGTTCTACCCTTGAAAAGGTGGCAGAACTGCGTAACCAAGTGGCAGCAGCGACTTCACCAGCAGAAGCTATGAAAGCTAGTGATGCCCTCACTCGTCAGGTTTCAGGTATTTTTGCAGTTGCAGAAAGCTATCCAGATTTGAAAGCTAGTGCCAACTTTGTTAAATTGCAAGAGGAGTTGACAAACACAGAAAATAAAATTTCTTACTCCCGTCAACTCTACAACAGTGTTGTCAGCAACTACAATGTAAAATTAGAAACTTTCCCAAGCAATATTATCGCTGGAATGTTTGGATTTAAAGCAGCAGATTTCCTTCAAACACCAGAAGAGGAAAAGTCAGTTCCTAAAGTTGATTTTAGCGGTTTAGGTGACTAAGATGTTGTTTGATCAAATTGCAAGCAATAAACGAAGAACCTGGATTTTATTGTTGGTATTTTTCCTACTCTTAGCTCTTGTTGGCTATGCGGTTGGCTACCTCTTTATGCGATCTGGGCTTGGTGGTTTGGTTATCGCACTGATTATCGGCTTTATCTATGCCTTGTCCATGATTTTTCAATCGACAGAGATCGTCATGTCCATGAATGGAGCGCGTGAGGTGGATGAACAAACGGCACCAGACCTCTACCATGTAGTGGAAGATATGGCTATGGTGGCTCAGATTCCTATGCCTCGTGTTTTCATCATTGATGATCCAGCCTTAAATGCCTTTGCGACAGGTTCTAACCCTCAAAACGCAGCGGTTGCTGCGACGTCAGGTCTCCTAGCTATCATGAATCGTGAAGAACTAGAAGCTGTTATGGGACATGAAGTCAGTCATATTCGTAATTACGATATCCGTATTTCGACTATTGCTGTTGCCCTTGCTAGTGCTATCACCATGCTTTCTAGTATGGCCGGTCGTATGATGTGGTGGGGTGGAGCAGGTCGCAGACGAAGTGATGATGACCGAGATGGAAATGGCTTAGAAATCATTATGCTCGTAGTTTCTCTACTAGCTATTGTGCTGGCACCTCTTGCTGCCACCTTGGTACAACTAGCTATTTCTCGTCAGAGGGAATTCCTTGCTGATGCTTCCAGTGTCGAGTTGACTCGTAATCCTCAAGGGATGATTAATGCTCTATGTAAGTTGGATAATAGTAAACCGATGAGTCGTCCTGTCGATGATGCCAGCAGTGCACTTTATATCAATGATCCCAAGAAAGGGGGAGGGTTCCAAAAACTCTTTTATACCCACCCACCTATCTCAGAACGGATTGAACGTTTAAAACATATGTGAAATGAAGGCTGGGAAAAAGTCTTTAAAATCTTAAAAACGCATAATATCAGGTGTGCAAAAAACTTGATATTATGCGTTTTATTATGGGAAGATTTACTTCCTTTTCTCCTAAAATTGTGTTTTTGCCCCACCTATCTGCTATGTTGCAAATTTATAAATTGTCTAAATTAACTACATCCAAACCGTGTTCTGTTAAGCGATAGATGCTTGAACAGACCTCTTTTAAGAAACGACGGTCATGCGAAACAGTGATGAGACCACCAGGATAAGTGGCAAAGAGTTTTCTGAGTTCGGGTTGAGAAGTTGGAGAAAAGTTTCGTGTGGGTTCATCTAGCAGGAGAAAGTCTGGTTTGCGCAAGACTAAATCCAAAAGCAGAAGTTTCCCCTGTTGCCCGCCAGATAAGGAGCGAATTTGATGCTGCATTTCTTGATAACTGAAATTGAGACTGGCTAAGCGAGATTGGATTTTCTGCAGTTCCTCTTTTTCCCCAGTTTTGCTGAGATAGGCGATTGGGGATAACTCCAATTGCAGTTTTTGCTGGTAATCTTGTGGCATAAAACCAAGGGAAATCTCTTTTTTATCATTAAGAAGTTGCTGTAACTTGGCTAGCAGAGTTGATTTACCAACACCATTTTGGCCGATGATACCGATTTTTTCTTGGCCACGGACAGTTAGTTGTAGTTTTTGAACCAAAACTCGGCCGCCAATGGCCAAATTTTCCTTTTCCAGTTGGATTAAGACTTTAGAGGCCGGTAATGGTTGGATATCTGAGAAGAAAAGTCTGATTTCTTCCTCTTCAAGTGGCTTTTGGGTCATGGACTGAGCTGCCCTTTCGTAGCGTTTTTCTTGTGAGAGGACAGTTTTCATCTTTTTAGCCAATAGGCGACCGGCAGTACTGTCTTTGGTAGCTCGAAGCGTAGTTTCTACATTTTGCTTGACTCGCCGATGTTTTTCCATGGTTTTATCGTAGGCTCTTTGGTCGTTAGCAGCTTGCTGGCTTTGTCTGACAAAATTAGCCTTTCTCTGCTCACTATAGCGATCATAGTCTAAATGCTCTACTAGCGTTTCTGCTTCTTTCCGGTGCTTGACCAGTCGCAAGTGGACAATGGTATCAGCCGTTTCAGAAAGAAAGTCTTCATCATGGGAAATGAAAATAACGGTTTGCTGAATCTTTCGAATCTGACCTTTTAGCCAATCAACCGTCTCAAGGTCTAGGTCATTTGAAGGTTCATCTAAAAATAAAATCTCAAAGGGTTTGGCTAACTCATGGATGAGCTGAATTTTCAAAGCTTCGCCACCGGAGAGGCTCCCGATCTCTTGGTCGCTTGCGAAACGATCACTATCAAAATGCAACTCTTCAGCTAAGCGATAAAGGATACTGTAGTCTAAATCAATAGAATCTAAAAAGAAGTAGTCGTGTAGAGATTGTTTTTTCAGCTCCTCGGGGACTTTTTGAGGAATATAGGCCAGTGACTGATAGTCAGACTGGACGTCTCCCCTGATAGTGAAATCAGACAAATATTCCCCCATTAAAGTTTTAAGTAAGGTTGATTTGCCATTTCCTTCCTCTCCAATAATAGCTACTTTTTCCCCGTCTTGGATGGTCATGCTTAGGTCAGAGACAAGATCTCGTAAATCTTTGTTTTGTGTGATGGTCAGGTGATTGATTTTTATCATATGATTGCCCTTTCTAGAATGTCCAATAGTGCATAACAAAAAGCTCTACTTTACCTAGTAGAGCCAAAGTTTATGTCAAAAAACTCTATTAATACTCTTCGAAAATCTCTTCAAACCACGTCAGCGTCGCCTTACCGTAGATATATGTAACTGACTTCGTCAGTCTTATCTACAACCTCAAAGCAGTGCTTTGAGCAACCTGCAGCTAGCTTCCTAGTTTGCTCTTTGATTTTCATTGAGTATAAAATGCCAGAAAAAGAGCATAAAAGAGTACACAAAAAGAGACAAAAACAAGATCTACTAAATAAAGGTTCTTTATTTGATAGACTTAGTTGTTCATGTCTCCCTTACCTCCGAGTATTAGTATCTCTATACTATACCTTTCAGGATATTTTGTCAACAGAAAACTGACAATTCTAATCTCTAAAATCCGAAAACAGGTCCATAAAGAGTTAGTACGTGTTTGACATGCTCGTAATGGAACTTGTCATAGTTCCGCCAAGCGGTACGTGCTTGATCGTTTAGTTTTAGGCTACCAAGGCCTATCAGAAGACTGGTACGTTGGTAAAATTTCTCAAGGTCGATTAAAATACTGTTGTCCAACTTTTCCGCTTTTTTGAGCTCTTTTATGGTAGTGTTTAGCAGATCTTGCAGTCGAATATCATCTGCAGTACCCTGTTTGCAGATTTGGAAACTTTTATTTAACTCGGATAGGAGTTGGGTTGCATTAGTAATGAGTTCTTTGTCTTCCATGTGAGCATCCTCCTTGCTCTGATGTATTATTGCCTATAGTATAGCACTAAAAAACAAAAATGTCATATTAAATATGTTAAAAAATCGAATTTTAATTATAAAGTTTGGTGGGCTGATTTGTAGGCTTTTCATGGTATAATCAAGAGAGTAAATCTTTATGGAGGAAGTATGAAATTAAATATTCAAGAAATTCGTAAGCAGTCTGAAGGCTTGCATTTTGAACAAAGTTTAGACCTAGCCGCAGACCTGCGTGCACGCAATCAAGAAATTTTAGATGTAAAAGATATCCTTGCAGTTGGGAAAGTACAGTACGAAGACAGTATGTATTTCTTAGATTATCAACTATCTTATACTATTGTTCTTGCTTCAAGTCGCAGTATGGAGCCAGTTGAGTTGGCTGAATCTTATCCAGTCACAGAAGTTTTCATGGAAGGCGCAACCAACCAGCTAGATCAGGAAGTTTTAGACGATGATTTGGTCTTGCCTATCAAAAATGGAGAACTTGACCTTGCTGAGAGCGTGTCAGACAATATCCTACTAAACATTCCTATTAAGGTTTTGACGGCTGAAGAAGAAGCTGGTAAAGGTTTTGTGTCAGGAAATGACTGGCAAATCATGACAGAGGAAGAATACCAAGCCCAACAGGCAGTTAAGAAAGAAGAAAACAGTCCTTTTGCTGGCTTACAAGGACTATTTGATGGAGACGAATAATGGTTTTGTCAAAAAAACGCGCACGAAAGGTGTTAGAAGAAATCATTGCTCTTTTTCCAGATGCCAAGCCTAGTCTTGATTTCACCAATCATTTTGAACTCTTGGTTGCGGTCATGTTGTCAGCTCAGACAACAGATGCAGCGGTAAATAAGGCTACACCAGGTCTCTTTGCTGCCTTTCCAACGCCACAAGCCATGTCTGTAGCGACAGAGAGTGAAATTGCTTCACACATTTCTCGCCTGGGATTGTATCGGAATAAGGCTAAATTCCTTAAAAAATGTGCCCAACAGTTACTAGACGATTTTGACGGTCAAGTTCCTCAAACACGTGAGGAATTGGAGAGTTTGGCAGGTGTTGGTCGCAAGACAGCCAATGTTGTCATGAGTGTTGGTTTTGGGATTCCAGCCTTTGCAGTGGATACTCATGTAGAGCGTATTTGCAAACACCACGATATTGTCAAAAAATCAGCGACACCGCTTGAGGTGGAAAAGCGGGTCATGGATATCTTGCCACCGGAGCAGTGGTTAGCTGCCCATCAGGCCATGATTTATTTTGGAAGAGCTATTTGTCATCCTAAAAATCCAGAGTGTGACCAGTACCCACAGTTATATGACTTTAGCAATTTATAAGCAATTTATAAGATGGGGTTTCAAAAGTTTTTGCTTGATTTTAAGCATGCTTTGTGCTATAGTATTTGATAACTAAATATTCCTTTAAACCTGTCCCGTGAGGCAGGCAAGGAGAACGATTAAGTAGTAGGGTGAAGTCTATACTGTTTGCAGTAGGGCTCGCTTGGCTATACATTTCAAGTCTCCTTGTTTAAGGAGACTTTTCTTTTTGGAGGTTTGTCATGAAGGCAAAAGAAGTTGTAGACGAATTGACTGTCAAACGAGCGATTACGCGTATTACTTATGAGATTATCGAACGCAACAAAGATTTGAATAAAATCGTCTTGGCTGGTATTAAAACTCGTGGTGTCTTTATCGCCCACCGAATCCAAGAACGTTTGGAGCAACTAGAAAATCTTTCAGTTCCTGTTGTGGAATTGGATACTAAACCTTTCCGTGATGATGTAAAAAGTGGAGAAGATACTTCTTTGGTTTCTGTTGATGTGACAGACCGCGAAGTTATCTTGGTGGATGATGTGCTCTATACAGGTCGTACCATCCGTGCTGCTATTGATAATATTGTAGGTCATGGTCGTCCTGCGCGCGTGAGTTTAGCAGTTCTAGTCGATCGTGGACATAGAGAATTGCCAATCCGTCCAGATTACGTTGGGAAAAATATCCCTACTAGTCGTTCTGAAGAAATCATCGTAGAGATGGCAGAACTTGATGGCCAAGACAGAGTTCTGATTACTGAAGAAGCTTAGAAAGCTAAAGGAGTAGCCATGTCAGAAAATCAACAAGCATTGAACCATGTGGTGTCCATGGAAGATCTCACTGTCGATCAAGTGATGAAATTGATCAAGCGAGGAATTGAGTTTAAAAACGGAGCTCAGCTTCCTTATGAAGACCATCCGATTGTTTCCAATCTTTTCTTTGAGGATTCTACACGGACGCATAAGTCCTTTGAAGTGGCAGAGATTAAATTGGGATTGGAACGACTTGACTTTGATGTGAAGACTAGTTCGGTCAATAAGGGTGAAACACTTTATGATACTATCCTGACCCTATCTGCACTAGGAGTGGATGTCTGTGTGATTCGCCACCCAGAGGTTGACTACTACAGAGAGTTGATTGCTAGTCCGACGATTACGACTTCCATTATCAATGGTGGAGATGGTTCGGGACAACACCCTAGCCAAAGCTTGCTGGATTTGATGACTATTTATGAGGAATTTGGTCACTTTGAGGGGCTCAAGGTTGCGATTGCAGGTGACTTGGACCACTCACGCGTTGCCAAATCCAATATGCAGATTTTGAAACGCTTGGGAGCTGAACTTTACTTTGCTGGACCTGAGGAATGGAGAAGTCAAGAGTTTGCAGACTATGGACAGTTTGTAACTATTGATGAAATCATTGATCAGGTGGATGTCATGATGTTTCTACGTGTGCAACATGAACGCCATGATAGTGGAGCTGTCTTTTCAAAAGAAGACTACCATGCCCAACATGGCTTGACTCAAGAACGTTACGACCGTTTGAAAGAAACAGCAATCCTTATGCACCCAGCTCCAGTCAATCGTGATGTAGAAATCGCAGATCACTTGGTTGAAGCACCAAAATCACGGATTGTCCAACAAATGACCAATGGTGTCTTTGTTCGAATGGCAATCTTAGAATCCGTACTGGCGAGTAGAAACGCCAACTAAAACACAAGACGTTAAAAGACGCCAGTGAGCGTCCACGAGAGGTGAAAATATGACAAAAAGACTTCTAGTATTAGAAGATGGCACAGTTTTTGAAGGCAAGGCCTTCGGAGCAGATATTGATGTAACAGGCGAAATCGTCTTTAATACAGGTATGACCGGCTACCAAGAATCCATTACAGACCAGTCTTACAATGGACAGATCTTGACCTTTACTTATCCTTTGGTAGGAAATTATGGAATTAACCGTGATGATTACGAATCCATTATTCCAACTTGTAAGGGAGTTGTTGTTTTCGAAGAAGCACGTAGAGCAAGCAACTGGCGCAACCAAATGACCTTGGATGAATTTTTGAAAGCCAAGAAAATTCCAGGTATTTCAGGAATTGATACACGTGCTCTTACCAAGATTATCCGTAAGCATGGTACTATGCGTGCAACCTTGACCCATGTTGGGGACAGCATGGACCATGTGACTGACCAGCTCCAAGCAACAGTCTTGCCGACAGACAATATCAAGCAGGTTTCTACTAAAACTTCCTATCCAGCACCAGGAGTTGGTTTGAGTGTTGTTTTAGTGGACTTTGGTCTCAAGCACTCAATCCTACGTGAACTTTCTAAACGCAACTGTAACGTGACGGTTGTTCCTTATTCGACAACGGCTGAAGAAATTCTCCATCTTAATCCTGACGGAGTTATGTTGTCAAACGGTCCAGGTAACCCAGAAGATGTTCCACAGGCACTGGATATGATTCGTGGTGTGCAAGGAAAAATTCCAATCTTTGGTATTTGTATGGGGCATCAACTCTTTGCTATGGCAAACGGGGCTAAGACTTACAAGATGAAGTTTGGTCACCGTGGCTTTAACCATGCAGTACGTGAAATTGCAACAGGACGAGTAGACTTCACCAGCCAGAACCATGGTTATGCAGTTAGTCGTGAAGATTTGCCAGAGCATTTGATTATCACCCATGAAGAAATCAATGATAAGTCAGTGGAAGGTGTGCGTCACAGATACCAACCTGCTTTCTCTGTCCAATACCATCCAGATGCAGCCCCTGGTCCACACGACGCTAGCTACCTATTTGATGAGTTTATCGAGATGATGGAAGCTTTTAAACAATCAAACTAAGAACGAGTAAAAGCTCGTCGGAGAATTTATGTAACTGAACACGGACGGAAAGCTCGGAATTTAGAGAAACCAATTTGGATTGTCAATCCTTCCTTGGTTTCCTAAAATTCAATCGCTTTCTATTCGTCCTTTGTATCTTATTTAATGTCGCCCTGAGAGGCGACGAATAGAAAGGCAGGTCGTTTCTTTTAGTCGCTATCAGGCGAACTAAAAACTCCCTGCACTAGATTTTTTACCGAAAAGTATCGTTTCGCTAAAAAATCGTCGGAGAATTTATTTAATGTCGCTCTGTGAGGCGACGAATAGAAAGGAGAAGATACATTGTTCGCGGAAGTGAACACGCCCTAAGAACTGTGTGAAAAAGATAAACATCGTCTTGACGCTGAAGGCGTCTGCACCGAGTTTCCTATTTTCACTGTGTTCTTTACGGGCTTTGTATCATAAACTATGCCTAAACGTACTGATATTCAAAAAATTATGGTGATTGGTTCTGGTCCGATTATTATTGGTCAGGCTGCTGAGTTTGACTACGCTGGGACCCAGGCTTGCTTGTCGTTGAAAGAGGAAGGTTATGAGGTTGTATTGGTTAACTCAAACCCTGCCACCATCATGACGGACAAAGAAATTGCTGACAAGGTTTATATTGAACCGATTACACTTGAGTTTATGACACGTATTCTTCGTAAGGAACGTCCAGATGCCTTGCTACCAACACTCGGTGGTCAGACAGGTCTCAACATGGCCATGGAATTATCTAAAAATGGTATCCTTGATGAGCTTGGTGTTGAGCTTCTGGGAACTAAATTATCTGCCATCGACCAAGCGGAGGACCGTGATCTCTTTAAACAGTTGATGGAAGAGCTCAACCAACCCATTCCAGAATCTGAAATTGTCAACACAGTCGAAGAAGCAGTTACCTTTGCAGCAACAATTGGTTACCCAGTCATCGTCCGTCCAGCCTTTACACTTGGTGGTACTGGTGGTGGAATGTGTGCTAATGAGGAAGAATTGCGTGAAATCGCTGAAAATGGATTGAAATTGTCACCTGTGACCCAATGTTTGATTGAACGTTCGATTGCAGGTTTCAAGGAAATCGAATACGAAGTTATGCGTGACTCAGCTGACAATGCTTTGGTTGTTTGTAACATGGAAAACTTTGACCCAGTTGGGATTCATACAGGAGATTCCATTGTATTTGCCCCTGCTCAAACCATGTCAGACTATGAAAACCAAATGCTTCGTGACGCTAGCTTGAGCATTATTCGTGCCCTCAAGATTGAAGGTGGATGTAACGTTCAGTTGGCCCTTGACCCACACAGCTTCAAGTACTATGTCATTGAAGTAAACCCTCGTGTATCGCGTTCTTCAGCCCTTGCTTCAAAGGCGACAGGTTACCCAATTGCCAAATTGGCTGCTAAGATTGCCGTAGGTTTGACCTTAGATGAGGTGATCAACCCAGTTACAGGTTCAACCTATGCCATGTTTGAGCCAGCCCTTGACTATGTGGTTGCCAAGATTCCGCGTTTCCCATTTGACAAGTTTGAAAAGGGTGAGCGCCGTCTTGGTACCCAGATGAAGGCGACTGGGGAAGTAATGGCGATTGGTCGTAACATCGAGGAATCTCTCCTTAAAGCTTGTCGCTCCCTTGAAATTGGTGTGCACCACAATGAAATGCCTGAACTTGCAGCGGTTTCGGATGATGCCTTGATTGAAAAAGTTGTCAAAGCCCAGGATGACCGTCTCTTCTATGTGTCAGAAGCTATTCGCCGTGGTTACACACCAGAAGAAATTGCTGAATTGACTAAGATTGATATCTTCTATCTGGATAAACTCTTGCATATCTTTGAAATTGAGCAAGAATTAGGTGCCCATCCACAAGATCTAGAAGTCTTGAAAACAGCAAAACTAAATGGTTTCTCAGACCGTAAGATTGCTGAACTATGGGAAACGACAGCTGACCAAGTTCGCCAGCTTCGTTTGGAAAGCAAGATTGTTCCAGTTTATAAGATGGTAGATACTTGTGCGGCAGAATTTGACTCTGAAACACCATACTTCTATTCAACCTATGGTTGGGAAAACGAGTCTATCAAGTCTGATAAGGAATCTGTACTTGTCCTAGGTTCTGGTCCAATCCGTATCGGTCAAGGGGTCGAGTTTGACTATGCAACGGTTCACTCTGTTAAGGCTATCCAAGCTGCTGGCTACGAAGCTATCATCATGAACTCAAATCCAGAGACCGTATCTACAGACTTCTCGGTATCTGATAAACTCTACTTTGAACCATTGACTTTTGAAGATGTGATGAACGTCATCGACTTGGAGCAACCAAAGGGTGTTATCGTTCAGTTCGGTGGTCAAACAGCCATCAACCTTGCGGAGCCATTGGCGAAAGCAGGTGTGACCATCCTTGGGACACAGGTTGCTGACCTAGACCGAGCTGAGGACCGTGACCTCTTTGAGCAAGCTCTTAAAGATTTGGATATTCCACAGCCACCAGGACAAACGGCTACCAATGAAGAAGAAGCAGTTCTTGCAGCTCGAAAGATTGGCTTCCCAGTTCTTGTCCGTCCATCTTATGTACTTGGTGGACGTGCTATGGAAATCGTTGAAAACGAAGAAGACCTTCGTTCTTACATGCGCACAGCGGTTAAGGCTAGTCCTGACCATCCAGTCCTTGTAGACTCTTATATCGTTGGACAAGAGTGTGAAGTTGATGCCATTTCAGACGGAGAAAATGTCCTTATCCCTGGTATCATGGAGCATATCGAACGTGCTGGTGTCCACTCAGGTGACTCAATGGCCGTTTACCCACCACAAACCTTGTCGCAAAAGGTTCAGGAAACTATAGCAGACTATACGAAACGTCTAGCAATCGGCCTTAATTGCCTTGGAATGATGAACATCCAGTTTGTTATCAAGGATGAAAAAGTCTACGTTATTGAGGTCAATCCACGTGCCAGCCGTACGGTTCCATTCCTTTCTAAAGTGACCAATATCCCTATGGCTCAGGTAGCTACTAAGCTCATTCTTGGTCAAAAACTTGAAGAACTTGGTTACGAAGATGGACTTTACCCTGAAAGCACCCGCGTTCATATCAAGGCACCTGTCTTCTCCTTCACAAAACTAGCTAAGGTAGACAGTTTGCTCGGTCCTGAAATGAAGTCAACAGGTGAAGTTATGGGTTCTGATACGACTTTGGAAAAAGCTCTCTATAAAGCCTTTGAAGCTTCTTACCTGCATTTGCCAACTTTTGGTAACGTTGTATTTACCATCGCTGATGATGCAAAAGAAGAAGCCTTGGACTTAGCTCGTCGTTTCCAAAATATTGGCTATGGAATCCTCGCGACAGAAGGGACAGCAGCCTTCTTTGCCAGTCATGGATTGCAAGCCCAACCTGTTGGTAAGATTGGTGATGACGATAAGGATATTCCAAGCTTTGTTCGTAAAGGAAGAATTCAAGCTATCATTAATACAGTTGGAACAAAACGAACTGCTGACGAAGATGGAGAGCAAATTCGCCGTTCAGCTATTGAACACGGAGTGCCCCTCTTCACAGCCCTAGATACAGCTAACGCCATGCTCAAAGTATTGGAAAGCCGTAGTTTTGTCACAGAAGCGATTTAAATAGAAAAAAGAGAAGGTATA
>NZ_JAPVZK010000039.1:0-12824 GCF_041432345.1 Streptococcus sp. 27098_8_103 | reverse complement strand
ATAAGCTTTCTTTTTATTTTCTTTTCATCATTTACATTTTATAAGGTGAATTTTACACTTTTAAACCCACTCACCGTTAGCATTTACGTAATAACCATCAACTGTAGTGCTTACTGCAAGGGCGCCTGAACTATAAGCATAGTACCATTTGCCATCTACTTGGAACCAGCCAGTCTTCATAGCGCCTGAACCATCAAGATAATACCAACTACCACCTTGTTTCAACCAACCAGTTTTCATAGCACCTGAACTGTTTAAGTAGTACCAAGTACCACCAACTTGAGCCCAGCCTGTCGCCATGGCACCTGAACCATTTAGATAATACCATGTGCCACCATCTTGCAACCAACCAGTTTGCATTTCGCCTGAACCATTTAAGTAGTACCAAGTGTCACCTTCTTTAAACCACCATTTTTGCATCACGCCTGCGGCACTAAAATGATACCACTTACCACCATCTTTCAGCCAACCAGTCTTCATTCCATCTTCTTTAGAGAAATAGTACCAGTCAATCTCGACCTTCTTCCAGCCAGCCTGACGATTTCCTTCGCTATCGATGAAGAATTTTTTACCATCAATCATAACAATCCCTTGTTTAAGGACACCTTCCTCATCCAAAAAATAATGTTTCCCATCAACAGTAATATCACCAGTTAGACGGACACCTTCTTTGACATAGTAAGTTTTCTCATCAATTTTAACAAAACCAGTTTTCTTCTCACCATCTTCTACAAAATAATAAGTCTTGTCAGCAACTTTTACAAAGCCTAGCTTTTTAACACCATCTTTTTCATCTAGATAGTATTGCTTATCACCTGCAGTCAATAGACCTTTCTTCATAGCACCATCAGCTTCAAAGTAGTAAGTCTTATCATCGATTTTTTGCCAACCGCTAACCTTTTTACCGTCCTTGATATAGTAGACTTTTCCGTTCTCTGTTTTGAACTGACCGCTACTTGCACTATTGTTAGTAGTAGCACCATTATTTTGGTTGGCATTAGTTCCGTTAGTTTGGTTACTACTTGCCCCGTTATTAGCACTACCATTGTTTTGATTGGCATTACTACCATTAGTTTGGTTATTATCTCTACGATATGGGTTTGTTTGGGAGACATTGCTAGTATTACCTGAGGTACTGGTAGGAGCATACATATGGTAAAGAATTCCATCTTCTACTCTACTAGTAGTATACATATAGTTATCAATAACTGGATGACTTGTATCAGCTGTTGCTGTTCCTGTAACCGCTGCCTTGATATCAACTGGTCTACCGTTTTGGAATGTCACGAAATGAATTTCCTTAAATGATGAAGTCGATTGAGCACCTGTAGACGATGTACCAGTTTCCGTACTTGCAGCGCTTACTGGCTGAACTGCAGCCATAGTTAGCACTGAAGTTGCTAGCAAGATACCTGTAAGTGTTTTCTTCATAAGAAAAACCTCCTTTGTTAACCTATTAAATTTATTTCATTATATCCCTTTTCTATAATTAGTGCAATAAAAAACATAAAAAGTGTAGAAAAATTTAAAAGTAAAAAAATAGAAATATTAAGAGTATTTAATTTATTATTTTATTTCCAAAACCCAGTATACTACAGTTGACAAAAAGGCAACAAAAAAGCAGGAGATTCATCTCCTGCGATATTAAACAATTGCTTATTTAACCCATTCACCGTTTCCGTTTACAGTGTAACCATCTACAGTAGTGTTAACTGCAAGGGCACCTGAACCGTTTACGTAGTACCATTTACCACCAACTTCAAACCATTGGCTAGCTTTCATAGCACCTGAGTTTTCAAGGTAGTACCAAGTTCCGTTGTCTTTAACCCAACCAGTTGCCATCCAACCAGCTTGGTCGAAGTAGTACCAAGTACCGTTAATTTTTTCCCAACCGTTAGTTGTGTAAGAACCATCAGCATGTTTGTACCACCAGCGAGAACCTGATTGAATCCATTCTGCTTTTTTAGCAGGTGTTTCAGTAGATTGCCCTTGGAATGTTACATCTGTATGACGAACTTCATTGATAATGATATTTGCATTTGTATACAAATCACCAGAAACTTTGAATTCACCTTTAAATTCTACATCCTTACCATCTGAAGCGTAAGATTTCACTAGACGATATTTTACTACTGTTCCTTCAGCAAAACTTACTGGGAGTTCAGCGTCTACTTTATTTCCAGCTGCATCAACTGGAACTTTAACTGTTTTTGTTACAATAGCTGATCCTGCTTCATCTGTAGTAACTGTTACATATACAACACCTTTATCAGTCGTAACTGCAAAATCAATAGCTACACCTGGGATTGGGTTCCCTTTAGCATCTACAACGTTTACACGAACATAGTGTTCACCTTTGTCTTTTACTTCAGCAACTGGAGTAACTGAAGCTTTTTTAATATCAAAATTACCAAAACGGCTGTATCCAGGCAAGTTATTTACTAATTTACCATTTTGAAATACATCTCTATCTGTAGCAGTATTTTGTCCATCGTGCGAACCTGCGTCTGTCACTAGTTTACCTGTTTTTGGATCTACCATACCAGCTTTAAGAGTTACAGTGTTAGCTGAAACAGCTTGTACAGCACCAAATGCTGCAAGAGCGACTGCGCTTGTCAATAAAACTTTTTTCATCGTTTTATCTCCTTTGTTTTTCATTAAAATATTTTTTCGTAAGACTATCTTACTACCATACAGTATATAAATATTTGTAGGATTTGTCAAGAGTTTTCTTATGTTTTTTTAACTTTTTTCCCATTTCTTCGAAAAAAGGAAAAGAAAGCTAACTTGCGAAAAAAATCCCCCTGAAATACTCTAGTCTCCAAGTTGACATTTCGCAAATACTCATCCCTCAGATGATATCTTTTATATCTAAACTATATAGATGGTTAGACAGAACTTACTTCTCTGGTATTATCTTACAAACCCTTGTAAAAGTCAAGTAAAAACGGCAAGTATTTGGATAACACTTGCCATTTCATAAACTTCCTACTATGTAGATGAAAGATCGAACTCACAGTAAAGCCTCAAACTCAGAGACCGTCATACCCAGCTGCTGGCTGGCAACCTCAGATGTCAAAAAACCTTGGTGGACCATATCCAGGAAGGCAAAGAGTTTCCCACGTTCTAAACCTTGTTCAAGACCTTGTTCAAGACCTTCCGCCCTAGCTGTTTCCAAAGCATAGTCCTGTGCTAACAAGGCTTGTTCTTCTCGCATACGTAGTTGACTAAACATTTTCCTGTCCTCCTCGGACCAGCTCTTATAGTCTAGCAGTTGGTCTGCTTGGCTGATGGCTCGCTCGGGTTGTTGGGTAAAGGGCTTGTTGCCGAAAAACTCCAACCACGGCTTGCGAACCTCGTCTTTGCTGGTTTCTCTGTATTTTTTTAATTCTTATTTGTGATGCTCTTTCAATAGTGACTCAAATTCAGCAACGGTCATGCCTAATTGCTGGCTAGCTACCTCAGAGGTCAGAAGACCTTGGCGGACTAGATTTGCTAACATAACAAAACCACCTTCCGCCCTAGCTGTTTCCAAGGCATAGTCCTGTGCTAACAAGGCTTGTTCTTCTCGCATACGTAGTTGACTAAACATTTTCCTGTCCTCCTCGGACCAGCTCTTGTAGTCTAGCAGTTGGTCTGCCTGGCTGATGGCTCGCTCGGGTTCCTGAGTAAAGGGTTTATTCCCAAAAAACTCCAACCACGGTTTGCGAACGCTATCCTTGCTGGTTTCTCTATATTTTTTTAGTTCCAAGAATGCCATCTTGACTAGATGGTTTTCTTGACCGTTATTTGTGATGGTTAAGACCTCACCTGTCGTGTCCTCTCGCATGCTAAAACTATGAAAAGCTAGGTCATCTGAGAAGTAATTACTATCTACAATTGCGATAGCGTATACTGGTGCGATGTGTTTGTAACTCTGGTGTGTATTACCTTCTCGTTGGCGAATTTTTTCGAGATTTTGATTGACCTGACTGCACAAATAAGCCCACAGGCGATTAATGAAAAAATTCTGATGATGAACTTGAATCTCAATAATTACTTGAGTACCATTATCCAACTCTGCCAAAACGTCTATACTAGTGTAAAAATCCTGAGCCGAGTACGGTAGGGAATGCAAGACATGAATGTTACTCCCCTCCAAAATGGTTACATTTTTGGCTGGTAAATCCAACATATCACGGATAAATTGACAAGTGATTTCTGGATTGCTAAAGATTTTCTTAGCAACCAAGTCATTGGTCGGGCTAATGCCCGGATGACGTACAGTCATATTTCTTCTCCTTTCATTATAGCACATTTTTAAATCTAGGTTTACTAGATTCACTGCTACTACTTATTTATTCGCAAAAGAGACGAAAAAAACCTGAGAATCATCTCAGGCTTGGTCATTAAATCTTTTTCTCAATACTGAAAAGTGGAGAAAGTGGGCGTTTTTCATGGATACGTACGATAGCATCACCCAGTAGATGAGCAATCGAAATCTGTTCAATCTTATCAATCAAACGCTCTTCTGGCAGATAGATGGTATCCAAAACAACCAATTTCTTAATAGCTGATTTTTGGATATTGTCCATAGCAGGACCAGAAAGAACTGGGTGCGTACAGCTTGCATAGACTTCAACAGCACCAGCTTCCGCAAGGGCATCTGCCGCGTGACAAATCGTTCCAGCCGTATCAATCATATCATCAATCAAGATACAAGTCTTGCCTTCGACCTTACCGATGATGTTCATGACTTCACTGGTATTCATCTTATCAACACTGCGACGTTTGTCGATGATAGCAATAGATGTTTTCAAAAATTCTGCCAACTTACGGGCACGAGTCACCCCTCCATGGTCTGGGCTGACAACCACATAGTCAGAACCAACCATACCACGACGCTCAAAATAATCCGCAATCAGAGGAGCTCCCATCAAGTGATCCACAGGAATATCAAAGAATCCTTGAATCTGCGCAGCATGCAAGTCGATGGTCAATAAACGATCCACTCCAGCTACTTCAAGCATATTTGCAACAAGTTTTGAAGTGATTGGCTCACGCGCTCTCGCCTTTCTATCCTGACGTGCATACCCATAGTAAGGCATGACAACATTGACAGATTCTGCACTGGCACGCTTCAAAGCATCTACCATAATCAAAATTTCAAGCAGATTGTCATTTACAGGCGAGCTAGTTGATTGTAGGATAAAGACGTGTTTCCCACGGATTGATTCTTCGATGTTGACCTGAATCTCTCCATCTGAAAATTGACGAACACTTGATTTCCCCAACTCTATCCCAATCTCCTGCGCTACACGTTTTGCCAATTCTTGATTAGAAGAAAGGGCAAACAGCTTTAAATCAGAAAAAGACATGATTTCCTCCGGTATATATGTATCGCTTGTGCTTTTCACAAGATTTTTCCATTTACCATTGTAGCGCTTTTTGCACTATTTTTCAATCAAAAATAAAAGAAGGGCACCATATTTGTACCCTTGCATCATTCTTTTAAAAAATATTCTAGTTCATCAACTCATTGTGCTTCTCAACAAAGCGATAAGCCTGATAAAAACCATAGAGAGTAATAGCCGTAACCACTGGAATCGCTAAAGGCAACTCTGTCTCTAATTCTACAAAAGGAGAGTTAAACAAGAAATGAGTTCCCAAGGCTAAACCTAGGAAAATAAGCCCCTCTTTCTTGCCATCCTTCTGCCCTTTATAGGCTCTGTAAAGCAAGTAAACACCCACTACAGCCAGACCTGAAAAAGTCCAGTGAGAGGCAATTCCTGAGATGATACGCTCTAAAATTCTCGAAATAGTAAAGTCAAAGCCCTCTGGTAAATCCGTACGAATGTAGCCAATATCCTCAATCATTTGGAATCCCAAACCAGAAGCAATTCCTAGTAAAAACAAAGATTTTAACTTTCGCACAGGAATCAAAGCTAAAACAAAAACAAGTGGCAATAATTTCAAGGGTTCTTCTACCAAAGGAGCCACAATCGCACTTTCAAAGGCATTTAAAAATGCACTATCTGGGAAAAGAATACCCAGTAAATCATGGATATAGGTATTCGCAAAGCTAGACAGCCAGCCTGAAAGGAACATCCCACCCAATAAAGACAAAATCAAGGCATTCTTTGGCAATTCCCATTTTTTCCCAATACGGAAAAGGAAATAAAGAGCCGGAATCATGTAAAAGAGAGCTAGAAAGATAGAAACTCCCATGAGTCCATATTCCGCACCTGACATCGAACCGTCCGTATAGTAGATAGTTTCATACTGCAAACCAATACATAGCAATAAAATAAAAATAAATAAAATGCTGTTTTTCTTCATACACTTTCTTTCTAAATGAATTTTTTACAATTCTACGACTGTCATACTTCCTGTATCCACATCGTAAATAGCACCAGAGATAATGACATCATCTGGTATTAGGGGAGACTCGATAAGGAGTTGCATATCCTCACGCACACTCTCCTCTATATCTTGAAAGGGCAAGAAGTCCTGGTCTGACACATCGACACCCAATTCCTCTTTCAGATACTCCTGAAAAGGGCCATTTTCAAAGGTCTGAGCACCACAGTCTGTATGGTGTAACACCACAATCTCTCTTGTCCCCATTTGTTGCTGGGAAATAACCAGCGAACGAATCATGTCTTCTGTCACTCGACCACCTGCATTCCGCAAGATATGAGCATCCCCAAGTGCTAAGCCCAGGGCTTGCGCAACGTGCAGACGAGAGTCCATACAGGTCACAATAGCCACTCTTGTTTTGGGTTTAAGTGGCAGATTTAACTGCCCATGTAGGGCAACATAAGCCTGATTGGCTTGCATAAACTGTTCAAAATAAGACATGATTTCCTCCTTAACAGTTTGAGAGTCAAATATTTCTCCTATCTTATCATTTTTAAGAGGATTTGTCACAGATTAAGCAAAAACCTTTTTCAAAACCTCCTGAATGGTTGTCACACCAATCACCTGAATTTCCTGAGGTGGTTGAATACCTGTCAAGGAATTCTTAGGTACATAAATCTTAGTAAAACCTAGTTTAGCAGCTTCATTAATCCGCTGCTCGATCCGATTGACACGCCGAATTTCTCCTGTCAAGCCCAGTTCACCTACAAAACATTCCTGAGGATTGGTTGGCTTGTCTTTATAGCTGGAAGCAATGGCGACAGCAACTGCTAAGTCAATGGCAGGCTCATCTAATTTCACACCGCCAGCAGATTTGAGGTAAGCATCTTGATTTTGCAAGAGAAGACCTGCTCGCTTTTCCAAAACAGCCATAATCAAGCTTGCGCGATTGAAATCAAGTCCCGTCGTCGTACGCTTGGCATTTCCAAACATGGTCGGTGTCACCAAAGCCTGAACCTCCGCCAAAATCGGACGCGTCCCTTCCATGGTCACAACGATGGACGAGCCCGTAGCCCCGTCTAAACGCTCTTCTAGGAAAACTTGACTCGGATTGAGCACCTCAACCAATCCGCCCGACTGCATCTCAAAAATCCCAATCTCATTAGTGGAACCAAAACGGTTTTTGACTGCTCGCAAGATACGGAAGGTATGGTGACGCTCCCCTTCAAAGTAAAGGACCGTATCCACCATATGCTCCAACATACGAGGCCCAGCCAAGGTTCCTTCCTTGGTCACATGGCCTACGATAAAGATCGCAATATTATTGGTCTTGGCCAGCTGCATAAGTTCAGCCGTCACCTCACGCACTTGAGAAACAGACCCCTGCACCCCTGAAATCTCAGGAGACATAATAGTCTGGATGGAGTCAATAATGAGAAAGTCTGGTTGGATACGCTCCACCTCAGCACGAACACTCTGCATATTGGTCTCTGCATAAAGATAAAACTCGCTATCAATATCACCCAAGCGCTCTGCTCGTAGCTTGATTTGCTGGGCAGATTCCTCCCCACTGACGTAGAGAACAGTCCCAACTTGAGACAGCTGAGTTGAGACTTGTAGGAGAAGGGTTGATTTCCCAATCCCAGGATCCCCACCTATGAGGACGAGACTTCCTGGTACCACTCCGCCTCCAAGTACACGGTTGAATTCCTCCATCTCTGTCTTGGTTCGATTGACGTTGATTGAAGTCACCTCAGCCAGTTTCATGGGCTTAGTTTTCTCACCTGTCAAGGATACACGTGCATTCTTGACCTCGGCAACCTCAACCTCTTCTACAAAAGAAGACCAAGACCCACAGTTAGGACAACGTCCCAGATATTTAGGGGAATTATAGCCACAATTTTGACATACAAATGTCGCTTTTTTCTTTGCGATAATAAACCTCTTTCTATATCTCTATCTCACACTCAATTACTTGGCAAAAATCAATCTTCTCATTTGGCACAAACTGGCGCATGAGCATGTTGTGAGTTACCACTATCACGGTCTGGTAATCTCGATACTTAGCCATGCATTCTAGAAAACGAGACTTCATCTTCGCAGCTGTCTCATATTGAATAGGACTATTAGGAAGTAACTCCCCATTATTTTCTAGAAATATAGCACGAGCTTTTTCAAAATTATCTGTGCCACTTTCATAGACCTGCCATTCATGCAATAATGGTTCCACTCTCAAAGGAAGTCCAGTAACACAAGCCACATAAGAAGCTGTTTCTAAAGCTCTTGTGACTGCAGAAGATACGATTATTTCAGCTGAAGGGAGTAAAGGATTGGTGCTCAGTTTCTGGGCTTGCTGCCGTCCCTTCTCAGACAAGGGGGCCAAATCTATCCCAAATCCCGTATAAGAACGCTCCTCTAACTCACGATAATCTGGCTCCCCGTGACGTACAAAGATAATCTTCATTCTAGTGCCCGGTCGATCCAAATCCACCAGTTCGAACGCCATCAGCCATATCTCCATCTGCAATTAAGAAAGGAGCAAAGACAGCCTGGACAACACGTTCTCCAACTTCAAGAACAACCTCTTGGTCTGTGATATTCTTCATCTGAGCAAAAATATGCCCTTCATTCCCAGGATTTCCATAATAATCCCCATCAATAACCCCAACTGAATTAATTAAAACCAATCCCTTCTTACGAGGGTTTGAAGAACGATCATAGAGGTAGAGAACCTCAGTCGGCTGCATATAGGCCTTAACCCCTGTCGGAACCAAGACAATCTCTCCTGGCGCAATAACCGTACGCACAGCAACCTTTAAGTCGTAACCAGCCGCATGCGCTGTCTCACGCTTTGGCAATAAATTTTCATCTGTAAAACTAGAAACCAATTCAAAACCACGAATTTTCATCATCTTCTCTTTTCTATTATCATTTATTCTAGATTATTCTATCTTATTTATTCGGAAAAAGCACGAAAAAAAGAGCACACAATTCAAATCGCTTAGGGCTGCTGGATTCCTCCCCTGACCCGCTTCACGCAGAACTGTTGCTCCACTATTTATTATATCACATTCCTATTCATTTTAAAAGCAAAATTATTTTTTCCGTCTATTTCTAAAAAAGTCCTGCATAATAGCTGCGCATTCATCTTCCAAAATTCCCGTTTCAACCTCCACACGATGATTGAGACGCTCATCTGTTAAGATATCGTACAAACTCCCAGCAGCGCCAAATTTCTGGTTTTTAGCCCCATAGACCACGTTTGGAATACGGGCGAGGCCAATCGCCCCACTACACATGACACACGGCTCAATGGTCACAAAAAGCGTGCAATCAAGCAAGCGCCAGCTCTCCTCACTCAGATTCGCATTCTCTATAGCCATAATTTCCGCATGCATAACCGCTCGTTGCAACTCCTCACGCGCATTATGCCCACGACCAATGATTTCCCCGTCCTTGACAATCACACAACCAATTGGAATTTCATCGTGTTCAAGAGCAATCTCAGCCTCTCTCAAAGCCTCCCTCATAAAGACTTCTTTTTCTTCAACTGTATAATTCATCTCTTTTCTCTTTTCCTACTTATCGATTTTATTATTATATCATGAATCCCAACACAAAAAAAGCCACCGAATGCGGTGACTCTATAGGGAGATTATTATGAAAAAGAAAAGTTTAGGATATTTGTTACAACAAGTTAGGAGGTCTTCTTGTAACTGTCTATAGTATACCCGACCTATCTTAAACAAATCTTAAAAATCTCTTACGACCAAACACTTTCTAAAATATTTGTTTGTTCACGACCAGGACCTACTGAGAAAGTAGAAATACGAACGCCAACCAATTCGCTCACACGACGAACATAGTTACGTGCATTTTCAGGAAGATCTTCCAAATTACGGACACCGGTGATGTCTTCTGACCAACCTGGCAACTCTTCATAGATAGGCTTACAACGTTTCAATTGCTCAAGACTAGCTGGATAGTAGTCAATACGTTGACCATCAAGATCATAGGCTACACAGATTTTAACTGTATCCAAACCACTCAAAACATCGATAGAGTTCAATGAAAGGTTAGTGATACCAGAAACACGACGGCTATGACGCATGACAACTGAGTCAAACCAACCCACACGACGTGGACGACCAGTTGTTGTACCATATTCATGACCAACTTCACGAATACGTTCTCCCACTTCGTCAAACAACTCAGTTGGGAAGGGACCGTCTCCTACACGACTCGTATAGGCTTTACATACACCTACAACCTTGTCAATCTTGCTTGGCCCAACACCAGAACCAATTGTCACACCACCAGCTACAGGGTTTGAAGACGTAACAAATGGATATGTACCTTGGTCGATATCTAGCATAACACCTTGTGCACCTTCAAAAAGCACACGTTTACCATTATCAAGCGCATCATTCAAAATAACAGATGTATCGGTCACATATTTCTTGATTTGTTGACCATATTCGTAATATTCTTCAAAAATATCATCGAAAGCAATAGCTTTACTATCATACAATTTTTCAAAAAGACGATTCTTTTCAGCAAGGTTACGTTCTAAACGCTCACGGAAAATATCTTTATCCAAAAGATCTGCGATACGAATTCCCACACGAGCAGCCTTGTCCATATAAGCTGGACCAATTCCCTTAATTGTAGTACCAATCTTATTGTCACCCTTAGCTTCTTCTTGCAAACGATCCAACTCGATATGATAAGGCAAAATAACATGCGCGCGATCAGAAATACGTAAGTTATCAGTTGTCACACCTTCTTCATGAAGATAGCTCAACTCTTTCACAAGAGATTTAGGATTTACAACCATACCGTTCCCGATAACAGAGATTTTTTCAGGGAAGAAAATCCCAGATGGAATCAAGTGCAACTTAAATTTCTTACCATCAATCACAATCGTGTGACCAGCATTATCACCACCTTGGTAACGTGCAATCACTTCTGCATTCGCTGAAAGGAAGTCTGTAATCTTCCCTTTACCTTCATCACCCCACTGGGTACCTACAACAACAACTGAAGTCATAATCTTGTCTGAGCCCTCAGGCTCTTCCTTTCTCACATACATGGCAGGACTCTCACCTGCAATTATATCTTACAATTTATTATAAGAAAAAATTGCCTTTTTATCAAGAAGAAACAATAGAAAGATTTGCTATTTCCAACTATTAAAAAATGTTTTAGAAAAAATTCCGGCTATTTATCATTATTTTCCCACAAAAAGTTAAATTTGTTCGGAAATTAACTCATACTGTCTCATCAAGCAACAAAACCTTGTTTCATTATCAATTTTTCAAGATACAAACGATAAGCAACACGATAATGGTAAACGATAAAATCCCTACGACACCCAATGCCATATCTAACTAAATAATAAATCAAAAATTTAAAATGAAAATGTTCCCAGTCCCAACTATTACCAAAGAAAGTAGCATACTCTTCTTCGATACTGTCATAGAAATCAGTCATCTGATCATAAATATTTTGTAGCATAAGCATACACTCCTTTACTTTTTATGATCTTATTCTAACAAAAAATTTTAATTAATCATTAATAATTCCTGAATTGTTAAAATACCAACCTCAACAAGAGAAAAAATAGGAAAAGTTGACAGAATAGGAACAAATATCTTACATCAAAAACAAACTATTAAATCCCTAAAAATAAAAAATTTCATATAAATGATTTACAAAAATTATCCTTTACGGTTACTATATTATAAATCATCCTGTGCATTGAATCTTTCTCAGTTTAAAATATAAAGTGATTGAATAGAAATGAAGCACTTAATAATTATTAAAAAGAAAAGCAACTATAATATTTGTCCTCTATGGGTATTATAGAACCTATTTTAGGGTAGAAAAAATTCCATAAGATTTATAACGAAAAAGCACCAAACCATCATTAGAAAGAATCATATGGAACAATTACACTTTATCACAAAATTACTAGAGCTTACAGACCCTAATTTCTAAATTATGGATATCATCAATAGGGGTACACATAAGGAAATCCTCGCTAAACTGAACTACGACACCCCATCTTGACCTGATTGCGTAAGTTAAGAGAGCGTTGTTTTAAGTGCTATCAGTGCTCGAAAATGATGGTGTCTGAAACTTCTATCGTCAATAAAAAAATCTCGCATCTAATGAAGCGAGATAGATTATTAATTATATAACAAAAAAGAGGCCGAAACCTCCTTTAATTAACTACTCCGCCAGTAGGACTCGAACCTACGACATCATGATTAACAGTCATGCGCTACTACCAACTGAGCTATGGCGGATTAGAGCTAAGCGACTTCCATATCTCACAGGGGGCAACCCCCAACTACTTCCGGCGTTCTAGGGCTTAACTTCTGTGTTCGGCATGGGTACAGGTGTATCTCCTAGGCTATCGTCACTTAACTCTGAGTAATACCTACTCAAAATTGAATATCTATTCAAATCAAGAAAACCTT